>DATNPS010000219.1:0-8638 GCA_036703095.1 Crinalium sp.
ACGTCCGACCGGGTAAAGGGGAAATCGATACCTTTTCGGGTGGTAGCGGTCGCGATTTGTTTGTCCTGGGCAATACCAGCAAAGTATTTTACGATGATTTCCGCAGAACCAGCGTTGGCACCGCTGACTATGCCATCATTGCGGATTTCAACCGCACGGTTGATAAAATTCAGCTCAAAGGAGCCGCTTCCAACTACATCCTGCGAAATTCTCCCTCGTTTGGCTCTCGTGGCGATGTAGCGATCTTGCTGGATCAAAAAACGGGGCCGGATGAGGTAATCGGCCTGATCAGAGGTGTGAATCGCCTGAATCTGATCCGCAGTTATTTTGTGTATGTCTAATAACATGAATTCGATTGCGCCAATTCAGCCGCACGTCGGGTGGCTGAATTGGCGCAAAACATGGCTCGCGCGACGTGCGAGCCATGTTTTGCGCATTCATCAAATTCACGTTTTTTAACATGAGACGCACATGTAAAATACATACGGCTTGACTCTCTCCCTACGTCAGGGTGCTTACTGGGATTGTTAGTTTTTTAAGAACTTCAATCGCCATGAAACACAAGATGAGCATTCACAATCAAACCCAGCAGCATGTTATTTCCTGCTCCTGTCATCGTAATCAACACGATCAACCTGTCTCCTTTGGTCTAGCCGTTTATAGACTCTGGGAGAAATGGCTCGTAGACTTTAGACGTAGCAATACTCCCAAAATTTGGCATACGAGCGATCGCCTGGGAAATCGCTGGTGGCACGCCTATAATCCTGCTACGGGCTGTTCTGCAACGCGTGAATCGGAACTGGAAATTTTGGAGTGGATCGATCAAGGTGGCCGTGGCGAGTGATTCATCATGTTCAAAATTGGTGACTTTTCCAGACTGAGCCGAGTATCGGTGAGAGCATTGCGTCTGTATGATCAACTGGGTTTATTGAAACCGATTCAGGTTGATCCATTTACGGGCTATCGCTATTACTCGGCTGAACAACTCCCACGGCTAAATCGAATTGTAGCCTTCAAAGATCTAGGGTTTTCCCTCGAACAAATTGCCGAACTTTTAAACGACCAGATTCCGCCCGCCCAAATTCGCGGGATGCTGCGGTTGAAACAAGCTGAGGTGCAACAACTGGTTGAGGCTGAGCAAACTCGATTGGCCCGGATTGATGCTCGACTCCAGCAAATTGAGCAAGCAGACGTCAGCTCAACTTACGATATTGTCTTGAAGCAGGTGGACGCGCAACCTGTAGCCGCGATCCGGGATGTGCTGCCAAGCTGCACTGACATTGGACATCTCCATGCTGAATTGCAGTTCCATTTAGGTCGGCGTGGGATCGAAATGGTTGGCTTTCCTCAAAGCCTCTGGCACGATCCTGAATTTGGCAGTGAGAATGTGGATGTGGAGGCGATCGCCCCTATTAACCAACCCTTATCTGCACAGGACAGGATTCAAAGCTATGTCTTGCCTGCGGTTGAGCAGATGGCCTGTGTGATTCATCACGGTGGTTACGACACCATTTTTCAAGCATTTAACGCACTGTTGACCTGGATTGAGACAAACCATTATGCGATCGCAGGCGTTAATCGCGAAGTTTATCTGCATCCGACGGTCATGGATGCAAATTTTGCTAATACAGATAGCTCTGTGGTTGAGATCCAATTTCCGGTATGTCAAACCCCAAAAATCACTTGACAGCAGAAGCGGTTTTAGAGGGTATTCAAGCAGCAAATCGCATTACTATAACGTGAATTCGATAGCCCGATTTTGCGTGCGCGGCGCGCACGCAAAATCGGGCTTTTAGGAGAGTTGCGCGACGCGCAACTCTCCTAAAAGCCCGTTCGTCGAATTCACGTTACTACAGCGATCTCAACAGAAATTTGAACGGGGTACAGGGGTGGAATCCTTGGCTGGGACACAGCCCCCACGCCCCCTGTTCACAATCCATGTATGAACGCTATATATAATCTTACGGCTTGAATTAGGGAGAGCTAAGGATGACAGCTATCAAAAGGTTCAGAGATTTTAGAAGAGCGGCCTTGATAGGGCTATCAGTCGCTATGTGTCTCACAGCTTGTGCCGATCGCTCCACTCCTCCATCTGCTGTAGTTACGACTCCATCCCCTCAACCGTCTGTATCTTCAGCAACACCCACATCATCGCCTGCCATCACAACGTCTGCTGTTTCTCCGTCTATTCAAAAGGCCATTGAATTAAGTTTTCCAGACGCAAGCGATCGCGCCTCTGTCTCTAACACACTTTCTCTCGTACAAGAGGAACCCATTCAAGCATTTATTTTAGCGCTAGCCTATAGAGATAAATCTGCACTAGAGGGATTGGCTGGTACTGCTACATCAGGTGATATCCGTGATTTGCTGATCTATCGCGATTTTCCAGAACAGTATCAACCTAACCTGACAAAACAAGAATTAGTACGACGATATCGCGAGTTAGGATTAACGGTTGATCCCGTGCTTGTAGAACAGCCGCAGCCATCGACCTCACCCTTACCCGCCGCAAAAACTGTATCTGCTAATGAATATATTCAACAGCTAAAAACCTGTGGGGGTTCTAATTATTCACTGCCTGAACCGTTGCACATGGTTGTAGATGGGCAGATTCGTATCGCTATTTTGGGACGTGATGGCGATCGCTGTAAAGTCGATTATTTTATCGCTGCACCATCCATCAATGGTGGAGAAAAACGGTATTTGAGTTGTCGGTATAGCCAGAGCACTATTGCCCTTATAGAAGAGCTAACCCGAAATCCTCACACCAGTACGCTTAAATTAAATCAAGCCACTCAAGAAGAGTGTCAGCAAGCCTAACTGTATATGTGCGTTTCGCACACGCAAAAATTGCAGGTTTTGCGCAACGACGAGCGCGCAAAACCTGCGATCGACTTTATAGCTTTAGCCATACTGGTTAGGACATTGAGAACAAAAGGGATATGGGGGCTTGTCCCAGCCAGGGGCTTCCCCCTGCACCCCGTCCTTAAAAGGACGTGAGTTCGATAGCGCCAATTCAGCCGCGCGACGCGCGGCTGAATTGGCACAAAACCGTGCCCCGCGCGACGCGCGGGGCACGGTTTTGTGCGTTCGTCGAATTCACGTTAAAAGGATGGCTACGGCTATAAATCTGGAATTTTAGGGGAGTTTGCGACGTGGAACTCTTCTAAAATTCATTTTTTAAATTAACGTTAATCCCGATCGCCTTAACCCAAATCATTGCAGGGCAAGGAATTAACGTTATCGAGACGCTCACTTAAGTATTGTAGTTCCTTTTTATACATCTTTGTTTACAAATTATAATCCGGATTTCCCAACACTTTTGCAGTTTAAGTAATTGAATATCCTCTGATCAAATTCAATTGTTCGGATTCGCCAACCTGCTATTGCTGTCGTATATGCAAACACCAGACGTCATTTGTGTGAAATGGATATCTACTGTACTCGCCCCAATTGTCCAAGCCCGCGTAATCATGCCCCTACGTCTGACTCTTTAAAGGCAGCTCCACTCCAGTTTTGCCAGACATGCGCCATGCCATTACGGTTAGGAGGACGCTATCTGCCTCTGAGCCGAATGGCAGCTGGCAAATTTGATGCGACTTTTTTGGCTGAGGATTTGCAGTGTGATACAGAACAGCGCTATATCATTAAATTACTACCAACAAATCAACACGTTACGCCGGAACAGTTTGTCACGCTAAAGAAAAAGTTTAAGCAAGAAGCAAGAATTCTAGAGGTTTTAGGTAGTCAGCATCCGCAGATTCTGTCGCTGCACGATCATTTTTCATTAGTCGTAGTTGGCTTCAATAGTTCCCAGATCAATGCCGATCGCACAGATAAGCTGTTTTATTTGGTTGAGGAATACGTTGAAGGACAAACGCTGACTCAAGAATTTAAACAACGGGGGCCATTTCGTGAGACAGAAGTGCTCGACATTTTGCAGCAAATTCTGTCCATTTTGCAGTTCATTCATGAACACGAATACCGAGTTGTTCATGAGGATATTCACCCAGATAATATTCTGCGCGATTACCAGGGACAGGTTCATCTGGCCAATTTCGGTGCAATCAGACGTGTGATCGCGGAAGAGACCATTGGAGTTTCAATTCGGCCACCCAATTTGTGGGTCGTTCCACCCGAACAACGGGCAGGTCAACCGCTGTCTCCGTCATCTGATTTGTATGCTTTGGCCACCACGATGCTGTGGCTGCTCACTGATGACGATATAACAGCCCTGTTTGATCCACAAACTCAATCCTGGAACTGGAAACCCTACATTCAGGTAAGCGATCGCCTGGGTACCGTTCTCGATAAGATGCTGCAATCGGAGGCCAGCCAGCGGTTTCAATCCGCCGCAGATGCGATCGCTGCACTCAACTACGAGACACCTGTTCTGTTAGAACTGGATGCACCTCAGCCCGTGTCGTTGGCCGCTAAGATGGCGACCGTTTTTCCACAAGAAACTCTGGCCTTGGGACAGGTGAATGGAACCCATTCCACCAACGGGACTCATAAAATGCCGTTGAAGGAATCTGCAATCCAGACAGGAGAGTTATCTCGGCCCAAGGTTCGTGAACTGGATATCTATCAACCCACGCCGTCCAAAATCGTTACTCCGAAACCTCAACCCGACTCCAATAGCAACAACACACCGATTAGTAGCGCGTCGATTAGTAGCGCACCGATTAGTAGCGCACCGAGCGAACATACCCGCAGCTTGCCATCATCGCCGTCCGAAAAGACCGATCAACCGATATCAGATGCGCTACGGCAAGCTGCCGTTCTCGGGTCGGGAGGATGGCTGGTCGTAGCAATGCTGGCCAGCTTCTTAGGAACAATTCTGGCATCTGGATTGTGGCTGCTGATGTTAAGTGGCGTGATCTTCGGCCTGATGGCCAAACATTACTCTCGAATTGATCAAATTCGCTTGTTGGTGATTGCGATCGCCTCCGCAGGATTGACACTCCTGCTGCTTCCAAAAGCCTTTCGATTTCTCAGCTTGTCGCAAATTGTGTCGCAAATGCTGTTACTCACATTAGCGTCTGGATTGTTTGCATTGATTCTTCTTTTACTATCCCAGTCCATCTACAACATGATGTCTAAGAAGTAGCCCAGTGACTATAGCGTTCACAAATAGATTGTGAACAGGGGAGCTGCATCCCCGGCCAGGATTACACCCCGGCATCCCGTTTAAATTTCAGTTGGGATTATTACATGGTAAAGAAAATTTCTAAACGCTATATCGCTCTTATTATTGCTGCCTTCGGTTTAATCCTTATTGTTGGACTACTGGCACAATCCAACTATCAACTCAGTCAAGTCAGCAAAGTTTCACCGGATGCCTGGGCCAGAAAACTTTCTCTCGTCAAAACGCTAACGGCTCACTCAGATGCCGTCTCATCCATTGCCATTAGCGCAGATGGTACTACGCTGGTGAGCGGCAGTCACGATAAAACCGTTAAGCTATGGGATTTGAGAACGGGCAATCTGCTGCGCACGCTCAAGGGACATCAAGAACCTGTGCTGTCTGTGGCTATTAGCCCTGACGGGGAGACCGTTGCGAGCGGTGGAATTGATGCGACCGTTCATCTCTGGAATGTTCAGACGGGTCAGGACTTGAAAACTCTGAGCAAGGATGGGGGTTGGGTCACATCTTTAGCGATGAGTCCGGATGGAAAAACCGTAATCAGTGGCCGAACCGGAAACCTAATTGATGAATGGGATATGCAATCCGGTCAGCTTGGCCGCACGCTGCAAAAAGATATTTCACTGCCCGTGTTGTCCATTGCAATGAATCCCGATGGACAAATTTTAGTCAGCGGTGGCTCAGATAACCGAGTTCGATTTTGGTACATCGGAACGGGGCAATTGTTGCGCAGTCTGGAAGGACACGAAGGCTGGGTTACCTGTCTGGCCATTAGCCCTGATGGCAAGGCGATCGCTAGCGGCAGTACAGACACCACCATTCATTTGTGGGATGCCAAAACAGGCGAACAGCAACGAATTCTTCGTGCCCACACGTACTCTGTTTCAGCCGTTGCGATTAGTACGGATGGGCATCTGCTCGCCAGCGGAGGCTTAGACGGAGAAATCCGCATCTGGGATTTGAGCACCGCTAAACAATTGCGAACTATATCCGGAGCACATGCAAAAGCGGTTTCATCACTGGCATTTAGCGCCGATAAGCGGTTGCTAGTTAGCGGCAGTGCCGATTCTACGATCAATATCTGGCAAATCAGTTAAATCTTTGGATAACGTTCACAAATAGATTGTGAACAGAGGGGTATGGGATCTTGCCCCAGCCCGAAGTTCCACCCCTGCACCCCGTTTAAATTTCAGTTGGGATTGCTACAGTTGTTCATCTCCTCAAAATGAGTTCAATGAGCCAATTTTACCCATTTCAAGCAAAAGCTCACCCAGAAAAAGCTCATCGGATGAGCCGTCGTCGATTTCTGCAATACGGATCGTGTTTCGCTGGGTCAAGTCTTGCGGCGGCATGTTCCCGTTCTATCCAGGGTTCAAGTAATTCGAGTCAGTTGGATAAAGTGACGTTGAGTACGGAGTGGGTTGCGCAAGCAGAACACGGTGGATTTTACCAGGCTGTCGCGACAGGGATTTACAAGGAATACGGATTAGATGTCACCATTAAGCAGGGTGGCCCTAGAGTAAACAACAATTTGCTGTTGATGTTAGGGGCAGTGGATTTCATTATTGGATATGCTGCTGATGCCATTAATTCTGTTGCAGCAGATATTCCTAAAATTACAGTGGCCGCTCCATTTCAGAAGTCACCCGTTGTGTTAATTGCGCATCCCAATATGGGAAATGATTCTCTGGAAAAACTGAAAGGGAAACCCATTTTAGTATCATCTGCGGGAACGGTGAGCTATTGGCCGTTTCTGAAAGAGAAGTATAATTTCACAGATAGTCAAAAGCGTCCTTACAATTTTGATCTCACGCCTTTCTTGTCAGATCGCAATCTCGTTCAGCAAGGATATTTGACATCAGAACCATTTGAAATTGAGCGCAAAGGTGGTTTTACGCCCATGGTCATGCTGCTCGCAGATTATGGATATAATCCTTACACCAATACCATCGAAACGAGAACACAGCTTGTAGAAACAAATCCTGATCTGGTACAACGGTTTGTTGATGCGTCGATTAAGGGATGGTATAGCTATCTGGAGAATCCCGCCCCCGGTAATGCGCTCATCAAGAAAGATAATCCAACTATGTCGGATGAGCAAATGAACTACAGCGTTGAGAAGCTGAAACAGTATGGCATTGTTGTATCTGGGGATTCAGAGACGTTAGGGATCGGCGCGATGACAGACGAAAAATGGAAGACTTTTTTTGACAACACGGTTGCCGCAAAAGTCTTCAGTTCGAACATTAATTACAAAGATGCTTACACGTTAAAGTTTGTTAATAAAGGCATTGATTATTACAACAGTAAGACTTGATTAGATGCGAAATATGAGTTCATCTAAGGGATCATTAGGTGTGATGCGTTAGCGATCGCGTATCGTATCGTCCATGAGGCAAGAGTGTATTGCGGCTTCGCGTGACACACTTTATAATTGCTACACTTTATTCAATTGTCGAAGCCATAACCACCCGATGCTAAGTTTTGACGGGTACAGGCGAGCAATTTTGACAATCGCCTAAAGTCGTGTTCCTACTATACGTGGAGCACGATTTTCTGATGTTTTACCAGCGTTTTACCAGCAAAATACGTAGACCAGATGGGGCGATCGCATTCATGCTCTTCCATCTAAGCACATCACCCATTGAATTCCTGTGTAAGCTGCAATACAAATTTAGACTCATAAAATACTAAAAACCAATCGGGAAATAGTATTTTTTGTCTTTAATCTACATAAAACCAATCGGGAAACAGTATATTATTCTGAAATCTCAAAAATTCTCGCAATTTGTTAGGAGTGAATGTGATTAACGCCATCCATATCAATGAGGAGTTAACAACAACAGGACAGGTAGTGCTTGAGCAGCTTCAACAGGCCATTCAGGAAGGGTTTAAGTCTGTTCTAAACTTGCGATCGCCCGATGAGTTGGGCTTTTTGAAAACTGAGCAGGAGTTGGTTGAAGGGCTAGGGCTAAACTATGCTCATGTTCCGTTTAAGCTGGAAGCGCTGAGTGAAGAGTTGATTGATCAGATTTTGCTGCAATTGGAACAGTTACCTAAACCTGTGGTGGTGCACTGTGCGGCAGGAATGCGATCGACTACGATTGCGCTGCTCAGTATTGCTGTGAGAGAGAAGTTGACAGTAGAAGAAACGCTGGCGATCGCTCGCAGCCTAGGTTTTGGGTTCTTTGATTACAGTTTGATTAATCCCAAGATTAAACAATTTTTTGTGGATTATGTGAATAGATATGCTGAAGTGAGTTTGGTTGCGGCTTAGTGCTTGTCATCATTCTTGGGTAGTCCTAAAAAAGTAGGAATTTTTTGTTGTGTGAGCGAAGCTCACACAACAAAAAATTCCTACTTAAATACCACTGGCCATTCTTGAATGTAAAAGAACAACATGTTGCTGAGTTGGAAGTGTTTCTGGGGGCTTGCCCCCAGACCCCCATTGGGGAGCGAGCGGCGCTCCCCAAACCCCTTCCGCAAGGTGTT
>DATNPS010000233.1:0-12715 GCA_036703095.1 Crinalium sp.
CAATCTCACAACTCATCTCACAAATGATTTAGGACTGCTATAGTTGGCAGGAGAAACTTTCTCATCTTGATATTTAGGCTAATTATTATAAGCAGATATACCAATATAAAACCAATCCTTGGCAGCATCTTAATTTATTAATAAAGACGGACAAATTTCTAAAATAGTTTTCTTTAAATAGCTTTAATTTTATGCCTAAAAATTTTCTTTTATTACATAAAATCAGTGTTCCTTTAATGGTTAGTTTGTTCTCTAATTTTTGCTAAAGGTTTTAAGCTCAATTTCTCGATGTGTTTTCACTTTTGTTAACCAAAGGTGAACATCAACTTAGAAATTGCGATTTTAATTCTGCAATTGAAACAAGCTTTCATTAATAATCAGCAGTTGCCATCTTCCCCTTTAATAGCAGACAAAACACGAAGTTGAATGTTTAGCAGAAGCTGCGAAACCTGACAGATGAAAGCTATCAGTGCTTATGTGTCGCTTTTCAAACAACCCTAACAAACTCGAAACAAGCCTAGAATCTGGATTAAAGCCAAGCTATCTTGTTGTTTAAAGCACAATCTGAATCTCAGTGTGAATTCAACAACTATGACAAATATTTTTGGCACTCCAGGGAATGACATTCGCTTAGGTACCGCCGGGAAGGACAAAATTTATGGATTGTCAGGAAACGACAAGCTAAACGGATTGGCAGGCATTGATGAGCTTTTTGGTGGCAACGACAACGATTTTTTGCTGGGAGCAGATGGAAACGATACCCTCTATGGCGAGAAAGGCAATGACAGGCTATTTGGAGGTAATGGAAACGACAAGCTCTATGGCGGCGTTGGCAACGATAAACTCGACGGAGGAGACGGCAACGATAAGCTGTATGGCGGTGCTGGAAGCGATAAGCTGTATGGTGGTGCTGGAAGCGATAAGCTGTATGGCGGTACTGGCAATGACATTGCGAGAGGGGGTATAGGCGATGATGAACTGTTTGGATCGCTGGGCAATGATTTTCTCTATGGCGAAAAGGGTAAAGATCGACTAGACGGCGGTGCAGGTGATGACATCCTGGATGGTGGCGATGATGATGATTTTCTCTTCGGTAAAGAGGGAACTGACATCCTGGTTGGCGGAGCGGGTAACGATTATTTATTTGCAGGTGCAGGTTTACTATCGGACGACATTCCAGGCAATGATTCTCTCTATGGTGGTGATGGCGACGATACACTCGATGGCAGTTTAGGAACTAATCTCATTGATGGTGGTATTGGGGACGACATTATCGGTGGTGGCGGCGGTAATGACAATTTAATTGCTGGAGATGGCAATGACTTCATTAGCGGTGGCACAGGGGATGACACTGAGTCGGGTGGTAATGGCAACGATAAGCTCTATGGCAACGAAGGCAACGATGTCCTCCAGGGAGACGCAGGAGACGACAAGCTAGATGGGGAAGATGGAATTGATATCCTATCGGGTGGTGATGGAAACGATAGTCTGGTTGGCGGTCGTGAAAATGATACCCTGACAGGAGGAACAGGAAGCGATCGCTTTGTTTACGATACGTTTGTCGCGTTTGATGCAGCGAGTATTGGCACGGATACGATTACTGATTTTGAGTCCGGTGTTGATCTCATTTCTATCTCCAAGCGAACGTTTACTGCACTAACCAGCGCTGTTGGAGCCGGATTTAGTGTTTCAACAGAATTTGCAAGAGTTCGTTCAGACCTTGATGCAGAAAATAGTTCTGCCCTAATCGTCTACAATGCGCTGAATGGCAAGCTATTTTATAACCAAAATGGAGCAGCAGCAGGCTTAGGATCAGGCTCACAGTTTGCTACGTTTAACCCGGTTGTGGGAATTTCTGCCGCCAGCTTTGAGATTACTTAGGATCGCGGATTTAATAAAACCCGTAACTTAATTTTGAAACGTGCGGCTCTGCCGCATGTTCCAAAATTAAAAATTTGGTTTTAATTTATCCTGTGGCGCAGCTGAGCCGCGCTACAAACCAATTTCCAAACTTGAAACCTTTATTTCCGATACAGTCTAACTTACATGATTAAATACCTGGAAACAACAACTGTCATGTCCAGGGAATTTAATCTGCCCAAATGCATTTCATGAGGATTCTGATAAAATTCCGCGATGATCTGAACTTTTACCGCATCAAGTGGGAAGGTTGTGGGATAGGTGGAATACATCAGCATGGTGCCCTGAAGTGCTGAAGAGAAATAGGGCGATCGCTGCTGAGGATGTTTCACCCCCAGTTCCTTAAACATCTCGGTTTGCACCTGAAATTGTCGAGCTTGCTCATCCATTAATTTATGACTGCATGAAACAAGACTGCATGAAACAAGATGGACATAATCTATATACCCTTTTGATTTGGCAAGCAGACGTGCAGCTGAATCAGATCAAACACGATAAGCACCAGCAACAGATCGGACTACCAAATCATTTAAGTAGGAAGCCCACTTCAAGATGAGTACTCTCATAACACATCTTCTTTTTTAATTTTTTAAGCAAAAGCCTCTTTTCAATAAAATTGAAAAGAGGCTTTTTAAGTGATATTTCTACTTCATTTTGAGAAATATAGCAATCGAGGGGTTAGTTAGGACGGGGTGCAGGGGTGGAACCCCTGGCTGGGGGCGCAGCCCCCATACCCCCTGTCCTAACAATATCAACGGTTGCTATACCTGGTTGAATCTAGTGTCTTCAAGCCATGTAGAGCTAAATTAACGCAGGTCTTGTTTCATATTTTTTGAGATGGTGTCGGGTTTAGACGAAGCAGCATCCGAAAGTTGACTTTTGGTAGAATCTTGGGGTGGTTTAGCACCTGTCTGATATGGAATTAAGGGTCTAGGGTTCATGAGAATAGCTCTTCATTATTCAAGGTTGTTATGAGTCTTATGTTCTTATCCTAAACACTGTCACGCTAAATAATGTTCTACCTTTAGCATTGTCATTGATGTATCTCTTAAGTCATCTTATTAGCCAAAGGATAGATCTCTACGAGTATTTGAGATGAAAACTTGTGGTACGGAGCAATCTGGATACCTGAATCTGAGTGTTAATTTGAATACCATAACGCTGCTAAATCTAAGCAATATAAGAGCCTCAGCAGCTTTAACGCGAGTCTGTACCTTGATTGGGCAGACCTGGTCGTTTCACCGTGCCTCCGGGAGCTTCGTTTTCTGAACCGGGACGGACATCCGTACCTGCTTCTTGCCCCGTCATGCGATCGCGCTCATCCAGGGGTGTATTTCCCTCTCCGGTGGTTGGTATAGTGTTCTCAACTCCAGGATTGTCTTGAGAGTCGTGTCTGACATCATCTTGGCGAGTGTCTTGAGGAGGTTCTGATGACATGTGTATCGGCCTCGTTATCGGGTGATGTCCTAACGATAGTGCTCCGATTCTTTCAAATGGTCTACCTACAGGTAGGAGTTAGGCTAATTTCACCACCACACAAAAATAAGATGAGTTATCAACAAGCCATTCGACCTACACATTAAAGCCATTTTCTAGACGTCAGTCACGTCATCATACTCCCCAAGCTCATATTCGAAAAATGCAGCATGAGTTTATCGAGCACTATCGATTGAACGTCAGCAGTTTTGGAGAAGAAACGAAAATTGTCCTTCCTATGGGAAAGCCCTACTTACTCGTAAGCAGGGTATCCCTTTCAGTTCATATCCATTTCAGAGAAGCCACTACTGCTACCGAGATCCCCCTACAAATAGTTCAAGCCATGAAACCTTGGGCACTCAAGCTGGAATCCAGGCTGCGTAGTTCTTGGAGTAGTTGCTTCTTTATTGCAGATTGCCGCGCCGCGCCTGCTCCTGCTCAATCGCCTCGAAAATGGTTCGGAAGTTGTTGGCTCCAAACCCACCAAATGTTCGTCGTTGCAGGAATTCAAAGAATGCTGTCGGGCGATCGCTCATCGGCTTGGTAAACATCTGGAGCAAATAGCCATTCTCGTCAAAGTCAACCATGATATCGTACTGAGCCAATACCTCCAGATCCTCTTCTAATTGAACATCAGCCAACTGGAGAAGCTCACGTAAGCGTGCGTAATAGCCCGATGGCACTTTCAGAATCTCTATCCCGCGCTCATGCAAAGCCCGTGCCGAGGCTAAGATATCATCTGTCAGGACAGCAAAATGTTGCGCTCCTGAACCTCCGTGGTATTCGAGGAATTCTTCAATTTGACCTTTGCGAATCCCAGAAGCTGGTTCAATCAGCGGCAACTTGATCCGTTCGCTGGCGTCGGCCATCACAACCGACCTGAGACCTGAAAACTTTGTATGAACAATGGAATCGTCAATAGAGAAGAACCGATGGAAGCCCAGAACGCGCTCATACCATTCAACGAGCGGCTCTAAGGTTCCTTCAGGAACATTTATGCCAATGTGATCCAATGATTGGCCACCCACATCGGCCAGTGTACGAACCAGCGGATCGGGATCATCGACAGCGACAAAGCCAGGTAGGAACGTCGTACTGTCCCCATGTCTCTCGACAAATGTATGCGTGGTATCTCCTACCGTCTTGATTGTCGCCAGGACGATGCGCTCATGCTCGTCCACATACTCTTGCGGTGGATGAACCGACTCAGCCCCTGCTGCAATGGCCCGCTCATACATTGATTCACAGTGGGTGACGCGAAACGCAATATCCCTGACGGCATCACCGTGACGATTGACATGCGCGTTGAATGCTTCGTTGCCGGGTGGCAGTGCCGACGAAACAACCAGCGTGACATCCCCTTGCCGAAGTGCATAAGACGTCCATGTTCGGCTTCCTGTTTCAAGTCCTCGGTACGCGAAGAGTGAAAAGCCAAGCCGAGTCTTGTAAAACGTTGCAGCTTGCTTCGCATTGCCAACCCACAGCTCAATGTAGTCGAAACCGAGATATGGTGACTGATGTGAAAGTTCACTGAAGTCGCTCAGATTTCTGCGTTGTACCAATAGATCAAATTCTGTGGGAAGAGCTGTAGCTTGCATCATAAATCTTCTCGTGTTGCTGGTTGAATCGTTGTTTCATTCACATGAGTTAGTTATAGGGGTTTTGTTTGTGCGGGTCGATTCGGAAAAGTTGGGGACTTTGATCCGGCAGAGTTAGGGAGAAGTTAAGGATATGCTCACCACGCTTAAAACATTCCTTTTTTGGGGAATATTTAGAATAAATACCCGGTGCAGTTATGAAAAAAATTGTCTTGAGCGTAGCGGCTACCATCCTGCTTTGTCCACCAGCTTTGGCCCAATTAACCTTACCCATCGAACTCGCGACACGGATTAACAACGCCGCCTGCTTAAATGATTGGAACACGGCGCTCAATGCAATTCAGCAGCTCATAGGCAACTCAAATATTACGCCCGAATATCGACAGCAATTAATTGCCTATCGCGCCCGTTTCGAAGACTGGAGGGCTACTGGTCAGCAATTTGATCAGAGCAACAACCCAAATTGTAGCGAGGCGATCGCCCATGCCACTGAAAACGCACCTCACTCCGAGCAATCCCCTGTTTTAGATTGGGGGCGAGCAGCAGATCGATAGGGCGTTTGTCTTAACCAGTCTCCCTTTTTTAGACCTTTGCGGGCCTCTTAGAAGCTGCCCGCTGACATCACTAACTTACCGCCAACGTCGTCGAGTTCATCGTCGCTTGCAACCTGCACGATCTTGGTATCTAGCCCGTTGCGCTTCATGGCTTCGATGAGTGGGCGTGCTCCTTTATTCCAATCTTTGATATAGCGCCGTTCGATGCCGTTACTCACATAGAGTTCTTCATGGCCTTTCTTCTGGAGTAAGAACATCACATGCGCATTCTTTCGAAGTGGACTGTCAAGAGCATCAACGATCAGTTGGGCATCGTGAACCTCAGGGGTGTAAGCATCTGGGAAAGCGGAAACCTGGACACGCTGGCAGATACTCCCAATGTCTCCGCTCATCCAACTGTTCTTGGGGTACTTGCGCAACATGGCATCAAGGAACTTGTTAGTCGCATACACCGGGTTAGTGATTTGAGCAGGTGTACCCCAGCCTTGAGAGGGTCGCTGTTGAAACAACCCGAGACTGTCATGGTCACCAGCTTCGGTGTAGTTGTGCAGCGTACTCTCAGCGATCGCGGTTGTCATCGCGATTACCGCAGCACGAGGATGAAGTCCCCGTTTTTGAGTTGTTGCGACGATAACACGAGCACAACAGATGTTATCTCCGTTGATGCTACGTCCCAATCGGTGTCCGTTCATCTTGGGGCGTAGGCGGTTGGCGAGAGCTGTATCCGCAGCAGTGGGGCCATCTGGCGTACATTTAGCATAGGCAAGCGAAGCCATATTTGTCCTTCTTTACGAATGAAAGTACGATTTGAGCGACATCTCATCAAAGCACCCTGAGTAGGGTGAGCACAGCTCACCCCACCTTGCTACGGCGCTAGCTTACCGCCAACATCGTCCAGTTCATCATCGTTTGCAACCTGCACGATCGTGGTATCTAGTCCGTTGTGCTTCATCACTTCGATGAGTGGGCGTGCTCCTTTATTCCAATCTTTGATATAGCGCCGTTCAATACCATTACTCACATAGAGTTCTTCTTGACCTTTTTTCTGAAGTAAGAACATGATCTGTTTTCCTTTTCTATCGTTTTCCTTGAACCAATCGCGCAGGATGTAACTGTGGTCGCGCCGCGCAGAGTCACGCCACACACTGATGTGACACCATGTATCGTGTCCGCTACCTGTGTAGTTTTCAGTTTTGAAGTGAGGCCCCCGGAAGTACAACACACGCTGACCGTCATAGGAGCCAATCAGCTCGCAGATATCCGGATAGCGTCCTGCTTTAATCTGTTGCACAAACCAGGCAAACCATTTTCGTGAGTCTTTCCAGCCCATACCCAGGTCATAAGCGCACGCATATCCGGCGTGCCCTTTGTCCCGTGGTTCTTTGAGGCTGTAATCATCTGCTGACGGATAACAGAGGTGGTATCCATACGTGTGGTTACTATCACCCACGCAACCCTTAAATTGATCGCGGCCAATCTTAACATCGGCATAGCTCTTTAGCGCCATGAGACCAGGGGCACACTGGCAAGCCATAGCTTTCATCCTCCGTTTTGCATCGTATTCATGGGTTTCTCCCGCATGATTGACAACGTATTGTTCTTTTTCAAGCATAAGAACACCGTTGCTGACAGCAATCAGCAGAACATCTTGGTTTAGCTTCAACGAACGTCTCGACTCGCTCATACTTTCGTTGATTCGCCAACAGCCGCCACTATGATCGTCTCAGGGAGCGATCGCCTCCTCACCCGCTAGCAGGATAGAGAATCACCCGATCGGTATCTGGAATCAGAGGTGGTCGTGGCGAAGGTATAACTATCAACCCTCCTATGAAAACCGATATCAATAACCCAAAGCCCTAGCGTCATGCCAGGGCTTTTATACGTTTCAGGGTTCGTTTCAACCAGGAGGGCGATCGCGCAGCTCAAATTCCCACCAATCGCCAATCGCACCCAGAAGTTAAGTCAGCCTGGTTCCAAAAGTTAAGTCAGAACCCCAACGAAACTCCCTAACTTTTCTGAATCGACCAACCCGGTGAAACATCCTATAACTAAGTACATCAGAGCAACGCCTCCCAAACACACTCTCAAAGGACATTCCCACCATGCAACTCATCTATCGCGGTCAAACCTTCAACTACACTCCCGCTCAACCCCAATCGACCTGCAAGCCCCGTGCTGTGAACTGGCGCTATCAAGTTTCCGGCGAACCCTCTGCTGATGTAGAATCCGCACCCTCTATCCATTCTCAAGCTGGGGCTGTGAACTGGCGCTGGCAATAGCGATCGCTCCCCGTACTTCCTGAACAACTCGTCATCCTTTAATCCCTACTCGTCACTGCAAGGACTTTCATCATGTTCTCCACTCCCAAATTGCAAGCCGCCCAACAAAAACTGAATGCGACTGATGTTCCTTTTGAGCTTCGAGTGGTGGCTTACCTGCGGCTCTCTTGCTCCATGTTGAGACCGTCGGGCATCAGCTATACAGGGCTTCTGCAAGCATTATCACAACACAACCGGGAGTGGTTAAACACCTGCAAGATTACCAAGCGGGGCATGTTGAAATCGAGCGATCGCATCATCAATGAGTTACTAAAGCCGATTAAAGAGTTGCATCAGACTCATCTGGCATCGATTTAACGCCTAACTTAAAATACTCAAGATCAATTACAGCCTTCCAACTCTCACTGGATTTCCGTCTTCCCTTGGCCCTGCGACCAGGGGATTTTTTTGCCTATTTAAGGCTCTAGAAGCGTGAGAATATGTGCTGTTAACTCATCGGGGTCAATGGGTTTTGACAAGAAGTAATCAAATCCGGATTCCAACGCTTGAGCTTCACTGAAGTCTCGCGTGTAAGAGGTAACGGCGATCGCTGGAAGCTGGCCTTGCCAATGAGCTTCTAATAATCGAATCTGTTCAATCAGCCAATAACCGTCTTCATTGGGAAGCCGGATGTTGCTCACCAAAATATCCGGTAATTCTGACCCCAGTTTATTCAAAGCTTCCTCAGCCGAGATCGCGAAGATCACCTCCGCTCCCTGCCGTTGAAGCACAAATGTTAATAGATAGGCGATATCGGGTTCATCTTCAACCAGCAGGACGGTCAGCCCTTTTAGAGCGAAATTGTTAAGCGTTTTTTTGTTACTAGAGACACTCATACTTAAAGGCGGGTTCATATGTATCTCAATAAACACATCACTCCTTCCCTCCCAGCGTCTTCCCTGTGGTAGAAAGTTGAGCAGGCGACACCCCCTGGCGTTAATTAATCCCGGACACGGGAACTATAAAGCGTCACCCATAGTAGATGCATCCTGATGGTGTTGGCCCTTCTTCGGTGACGAGAGGGGCTTTTTAATAAATGTTGTTAGCCAAAAAACATCCTATAACGGTTGCTAGCCCTCATTACAAGGAAGAAAATCTCTAGCATAAGCAAAATATATTTGCAATTTCTCTTAATATAGTGTTACATTAGTGTTAACAAAGTTTACAGAAACCACCATGACTTACGCTGCTGACTCCTCCCTTGATTTCGTATCCATCGCTCGTGAACTCGGGGCCAATCGGGGACTCACCTTCAAGTCTGGGTTGAGCAATGGGACTGAATTGACTCCTACCGAAGTTCGCTCCCGCATGAAACGGGAAGGCCGCAACTTCCTTCGTCGTCCTGATTTGAATGGGGCAACCATTGACCGCGAAGGGTTAACGAACAACTACGCCGTTGAACCCAACATGTACTATTCTGTGTTTCCGTCTCCAGAGCAGGTGTGCCAATATGCACTTCAAGGCGCGGTTGCCTCTCTATTGGTTGTGGGACTAATTCTAACGACGCTCGCGGTCAGCTAAGGCGATCGCATTGACAGATAGAGTTTGAGAAACGACTTGGTTAAGCTGAGATGTTAAAGTCCCGATCCTCTCTCCAGGATCGGGCTTTTTGTTTTGGAGCACCGAAGTCGTTGAAATAACGTGAATTCGATGAACGGGCTTTTGAAGGTATTGCGCGACGCGCAACATCTCCAAAAGCCCGATTTTGTGTGCGCGTCGCGCACGCAAAATCGGGCTATCGAATTCCTAAGAAAACGTGTTTTCTTTTTGTTTTCCCAAGGGGGTAGTAGTGCAACGCACTACTACCCCCTTGTTGGAGACTCACGTTAAAATCCCTCTATATTCTCCAACTTTAGATAGTTGGAAGAAGGGTAAGCTCCGTTGAGAGTGATATATAGCTCTATATATATCTTGTCTCTTGAGATGCCCCTCAAACCTAAATCCCGTCAAATACAGCAGCCTGAAATCGCCCAACTGGTCAGGGAACTACGCGATACGATGCAGCTATCGCAGGAAAAGTTTGCCGATGAATTAGGCGTGACCTTTGCCACCATTAATCGCTGGGAAAATGGACACGCTACACCTTCGCCCCTGGCACTGAAGCAAATTACGACCTTGCTACACCACCTGTCTCTGTCTCCTGATGTAACGTTGAGGACACAAAGTCAAGCGATCCGCAACAAATATTGCCTGGAAAGGAAACCAGATGCATGAGGAGCAGAAGGAGCAAGGGGAGCGATCGCCTGCTCCGTTCTCACGGCACACCGCTCTATGACGAGTGGAGAGGTTTATGCTGTGCTGGCAATGTCCTATGACATTAGCGATCGTAAGTGGGTGGAAGACGAACGCAATCAGGTAGAATTAGCCCTGCGAGCCTCGGAGGCGCGGCTGCAACAGGTGCCTGCCATTGAAACGGTAGGGGCAATTTTCTTCAACATGCTGATGCAGCAAGTGCGAACACTGCCAGCAGAACAGGGCGGACAGGTGAAAGCGATCGCCCTCACCGCTTATGCTGGAGATTTTAATCAACAGCAGGCATGGCAAGCCGGATTTCAGCAGCATGTCAGTAAGCCTGTGGAACCAGAAGCGTTAGTCAAAGCAATTCAGGCTGTGCTGACAGGGTAAACCCCAATTCCCGATTGATTTCTAATTTTAATCCCAATCTCAAATCAACCCCCCGTCCCTGTCTCCTATGACTGACCAACCGTTACAAAATCTCTCCTCACCTCTTCCGGCAAACGAACCGGAGCGGTTGGCGGCCCTACATCGCTACAACATTCTCGATACGCCACCGGAAGCGGCCTTCGATCGCATTACAAAGCTGGCAGCCCGCCTGTTTCATATGCCGATCGCGCTCATCTCATTGGTGGATGAGTCCAGAGCCTGGTTTAAGTCCTGTGTTGGCTTTGATGCGAATGAAGTGCCGCGAGACAACACCCTTTGCAGCTTTGCAGTATTGGCAGACGAACCGCTGATCGTTCCCGATACGCGACAGGACGATCGCTTTGTTTGCAATCCCTTTGTGCAAGCTGAACCGGGCGTGCGGTTTTACGCGGGCGCGCCGCTGATCAGTCAGGATGGCTTTAATTTAGGAACGCTATGCCTGCTCGACAGCCAGCCCCATGCCCCCTTCACCCCAGAGCAGCAGGCGACTTTAGAAGACATGAGCGCAATGGTGGTCGATGAACTGGAACTGAGACTGGCAGCGCAGAAAATTACCCAATCTGAAGCGAAATACAAACAAGCCGAATCTGACTTGAGAGATGTGTATGTGCAGTTAGAAACGGCTTTAGCGGCAGGGGCGGTCTACACCTATCGCTGGCATATCCCAGATGATCGACTGATCGTAAGTGCGGCGTTTGCTCACTTGTTTAACGTAGACGCAGCAGGCGCAACCACAACCGGGCTACCGATCGATCAGTTTATCAACTCGATTCATGCAGAAGACCGTCCTCGCATTGCCGCTGCGCTTGAGCAAGCGATCGCCACGGGTGACGTCTATCTAGCTGAACACCGCGTCCAGACGGCTGGGGGAAACGAGCGTTGGGTGGCAGCACGCGGTCAGGTTGAGTATGATGTCGATGGTTCACCGTTGGTGTTTATCGGCGCGATCGCAGACATCACCGAACGCAAACGGATAGAACAAGCCCTGCGCGATAGCGAAGCCCAAAGTCAAAATATTCTGGAAAGCATTACGGATGCCTTCTTTGCGCTGGATGAAAATTGGCGGTTTACCTATGTAAATGGAGCGGCTGAAATTCTGCTCGATCGCACGCTCAGTGATCTACGCGGTCAAAATATGTGGGATACCTATCCGGGTGTTGCTGGCAGTGCGTTTGGACAGCTTTACCAGCGGGTGTTCTGCGATCGGGTTGCTGGCTCCATCACCTCTTTTTATCCGGATCACGATCGCTGGTACGAAGCTCACGCTTACCCAGCCGCCAAGGGCATCGCAGTCTATTTCAGAAATGTTACCGAACAGATTGAATCTGCTGCCATTCTGCGCCAATCGGAAGAACGCTATCGCACCCTGTTCGAGTCGATCGATGAAGGCTTTTGTGTAGTTGAAGTCTTGTTCGATGCGAATGACACGCCGATTGACTACCGAATTCTAGAAGTTAACCCCATTTTTGAGCAACAAACTGGACTGCAAGACGCCGTCGGCAGAACAGCACGTCAACTCAATCTGGAAGCACACTGGATTAAAATTTATGGTCAGGTTGCGCTAACAGGTGAATCGGTTCGGTTTGAAGAAGGGGCTGAAACCCTTAATCGCTGGTTTGATGTGTATGCCTGCCGCCTGGGTGAGCCAGAGGCGCGAAGAGTGGCCATTGTCTTTAAAGACATCAGCGATCGCAAGCGAAACGAAGACGATCGCAAACGCCGCGAAGCCAATCTTGGCTTTTTAGCTGACATTACTGAAGCGTGCTCGCGTCTATCGTTGCCTGACGAAATTATGCAATCCGTTGGGGCGACGATCGGTGCGTACCTTCGGATCACTACCTGTCTCTTTACAGATGTGGATGAAGGACGGGGCGAAGTCACAGTTCACTATGGCTGGAACAGTCCCGATGTCCTCAGCACGGAGGGCACCTTTCGCCTCGCAGAGTACGTGAGCGAGGAGTTCCAGCGAGCCAGCCGTGCCGGAGAAATGGTCGTGGTTTGGAACACCCAGACTGACCCACGCACCGATGGTTCCAGTTACGCTGCCCTCAACATGTATTCATTTGTCACCGTTCCGTTTCACCGTGATGGCAAGTGGACCCATTACATTGCGATTTGCGATTCGCGCCCACGCGATTGGCGTGACGATGAACTCGAACTGATTCAAGAAGTCTCAAATCGCATC
>DATNPS010000238.1:0-31317 GCA_036703095.1 Crinalium sp.
TTAACCGAATGAAAATCGGGATCTGCACAACGCCGACTGCAATCATGACGCTCGTGAGGCTGGGACCAATCACAGTGACGACAGCGATCGCCAGCAAAATTGACGGAAACGACAGCAGAATGTCAGTGAACCACCCGATGAAGGTTTCCAGCCAGCCTCGAAAGTAGCCGGCAATCAGTCCTAAAAAGGTTCCTAAGAGTAATCCCAGCAATACTGAGAAGATACTGACCAATAACGAAATGCGAATGCCGTACCAGACCAGCGTCAACATATCTCGGCCCAACCCGTCTGTACCGAACCAATATTTGAGGCTGGGAGGATCTAATCGCGCCGAGTAGTCGCGAGCCGTTGCCGGATCATAGGGACTTAACACCGGAGCCAACACCGCCAGCACCACCAGCAATAGCGTGAGGATCAAGCCGATTTTGCCAGAGAGCGATCGCACCAGGCGCAGTCCTGCTCGACGGAAGGACGACTGGGGTGCGACTTGGGGGGAGAGGGTGTCCATTGGTGTTGGGCGTTGGGTGCTGGGTATTGGGTATTGCGATCGCTGCGAGATGGAATTGCGTAGCGATGACAAAAACTACTTGTACTGAATTCGGGGATCGAAGAAGGCGTAGGACATATCGATCAGGAGATTGAGCAGGACAAAGGTGACGGCAACGAAAATGACACCGCCCTGGACAACGGGATAGTCTCGCGCCAGGATGCCGTCATAGATCCAAGAGCCAATTCCGGGCCAGGAGAAGATGGTTTCGGTCAGGATCGCGCCGCTGAGGAGCGTGCCAAACTGGAGTCCAATAATGGTGATAACAGGCAGGAGGGCATTTTTGAGTGCGTGTTTGTAAATCACCCAGCGTTCGAGCAATCCCTTGGCTCTGGCGGTTCGAATATAGTCCTGCGAGAGCACTTCCAGCATGGCGCTACGCGTAATCCGAGCTACGATCGCCAGTGGAATGGTACCCAGCGTAATCGCAGGCAGAATCAAATGGCTTAAGACATTGCCCAGTAGCGGCAGGTTAAATTGCAGCACCGCATCCAGAACGTAGAAGCCCGTGAGATCAGCAAACGAGAAGCCCTCGTTGACTCCTAATCGACCACTGGGCGGAAACCACTTCAGATTAACTGCAAACAGGTAGATCAGCAGCAGTCCCAACCAGTAGACGGGCATGGAAACCCCTACGAGCGAACCGCTCATGGCTACATTGTCCAGCCAGCTATTCTTACGAACTGCCGCCAGCACACCTGCCGGAACGCCCAAAATAACGGCTACCAGCATTGCGGCAACCGATAGCTCAAACGTAGCAGGCCAGCGAACGCGAATTTCTTGGGCGATCGGAATGCCCGTAATAATGCTTCTACCCAAATCAAAGTGCAGCAGTTGATTCAGGAAGGCGAAGTATTGCACAGGGAGTGGCCTATTCAGGCCCATTGTCTCTCGCAGTTGTTGAACCTGTTCGGGCGTCGCTCGCTGTCCCAATATCACCTGAGCCGGATCACCAGGAATCAGGTGGAGGAATAAAAAGACGAGTAGCGTAATGCCAAATAAAACCGGAATTAATCCGAGGATGCGCCTGAGAATGTAACGCAGCATTGAATTTGGGTGCCGGGTATGGGGTGTGGGGCGTTAGGTGTTGGGTGTTGGGGCCAATTCAAATGTTGGCAACGACAGATACCCCGTAGAGACGTGCCAGTGGCACGTCTCTCTAGATCCATCAGTCTGCCGTTTCCATCACGTTTTTTCGATTTGTTCGAAGGATTCAGAGCCAAGTGGGCTGGGTTTCCATCCCTTAATGGTCTTGCGTTGGGCATTGAGGGGTTGAGAGTGTACCACTGGAATGCGAAGCGCTTGTGGGAAAAGCAGTTTATCAACCTGCGCATATAGCTTTTCGCGTTCCGACGGGTCACCTGTTTTACGCGCATCGTCTAGAAGTTGGAAGACCTTTTCGTCTTTCCATTTGCCGATGTCGTTTGTCGAGTCACGCCCAAAGTGAGGGTAGTAGAAGTTATCAGGATCGCCATAGTCTGCCGTCCAGCCCAGCATAAAGGCTTGATAGCCCGGAGCTTTGTTGCGATCTTCCAGATAGGCCGCCCAGTCTTTCGTTTGCAGACTAACCCGAATGCCGATCGCACTCAAATCAGCGGCAAAGGCTTCAGCAATTGGTTTGGGTGTCGGGAAATAGGGGCGCGAGACGGGCATATACCACAATTGCAGGTCAAAGCCATTGGGATAGCCAGCATCCGCTAACATTTGCTTGGCCTTCTCCGGGTTATATTCATAGTCGCCCAGACTGGCATCCTGGAATTTGCTAAAGGAAGCAGGAGTAAAGTGGCCATCGGTGGTGCCTAAACCGCTCCAGAAAGAATCAACGATCGCCTTCCGGTTAATCGCCATCGCGATCGCCTGCCGTACTTCCACCTTAGCCAGGGGTTCATAGGCGGGGTTCAGTCCCAGGTAGCCGACGTTCAGGGACGGACGCAAAACGACATCCAGGTTGGCATCGTTCTTGATTTCATTCAGCTGATCGGGAGCCAGGTCTACTGTGAAGTCAATGCTTCCGGCCCGCAGTTCAGCCAGACGAGAGGCGGGTTCTGCAATAAAGCGGAAGACCAGCTGTTCCGTTTTGGGGCTGCCTTGATTCCAGTAATTAGGGTTTTTCTCAAGGATGATGCGATCGCCCGATCGCCATTCTTTCAAAACATACGGCCCCGTTCCAACAGCCGTTGAGCCAGCAATGCCGTACCTGGCTCCAGCTTTTTCGATGGCGGCGGGACTGGCCATCCCAAAATAGCCCGACGAGATCGCGGCTGGAAATGCGGCAAACGGCTGTTTGAAGGTAAGTTCAACGGTAGATGGGTCAACGACTGTGACGGCTTCTAGAATCGATGCCTCTTCTCCTTTGAAACCGCCAAACAAGTTTTGCCAGATCACATAGGTTTTACCAGAATCTCGGAATCCTAGCTTGTTATTGGGGTCCCACCACCGTTCCACATTGGCTTTTACCGCTTCAGCATTGAAGTCAGTTCCGTCATGAAACTTAACCCCCTGGCGGAGCTTAAATGTCCATTTCAAGCCATCCTCCGATGCTGTCCACTCGGTGGCTAGAGCGGGTACCAGGTCAGTCGTACCGGGAACGTTATCAATCAGACGGTCATAAATTTGCTGCTGAACATAGATGGAGTTGCCATCTTCGATATTGCCCGGTTCTAGATTGGCGGGTTGTCCACCCACCCCAAACACCAATGCAGATGAATTGGCTGCTGCCGAGGGACTGGCGGAACCCGGAGTACTGACAGAGGGGGCATTTTGAGTTGCGCAGTTGGCCAGCACCACGGTTAAAGCAGCCGTTAATACCAGCAAAAGCGATCGCCATTGTCGTAAGCGTCTCAGCATACGGAAGTCTTTCCTTGTTAAAAATGCGTGCTATAGCGAACCTAATTACATCTGAATCGAGTGGAGGAATGGCATTCCGTGATTCAGATTAAGTGATTCAAAGTTGATATGAATGTGGATACTGATACAGTTACTCCAGACGCGAGTAAGGTTATTGTGAGAGGAAAATCGACTGTATCAATACAGCTCTGCGGGGGATAACTTTACGTTATCGTTGATCCATAATCGAATTGGTTACAGATAAATTTTTCTTAATCTTTCTCGTGCCGGGCTGGGCGCTATTTCTAAACGATGGTGTCGAAGAAATGCCTTGCAAAATTGCTGTAGCGACGATTGTTGCACAGTGTATTTAGCATCTCACCTGCACTAAATTGATTTCATGTATAGAAAATTTATGATTGCTCTTTTTTAAGTTGCAATCTAAGTCGTTCATTCTTCTTAATGCATTATTCATGCACTGTCTATGAATCATTCCATTCTTGATGTTCGCCATTTATCCGTTGACTTTAAAACTGAGAATGAAGTTGTCCGGGCAGTGCAGGATATTTCGTTCACGTTAGGCGTGGGAGAAACGCTGGCGATCGTAGGAGAGTCGGGTTCTGGTAAATCCGTCACGTCTCTGGCGACGATTGGGCTACTGCCGAACTCTGCTCGGTTACAGGGTGAAATTTTGTTTCGTCGGCCCCACAGCGACAACGCTCCGGTGAACCTGTTGGCGCTTTCGCCAGATGAACGGCGCACCTATCGGGGGGGTGTCATCTCGATGATTTTTCAGGAACCCATGACATCCCTGAATCCGGTTTTGACTTGCGGGTCACAGGTCATGGAAGCGATTTTGCTGCACAGTGAGGTGTCGCGAGATGAGGCGTATAAACGGGCGGTTGATCTGTTTCGCGAGGTCAAACTGCCGGAACCGGAAGCGATGATGAATCGCTACCCGCATCAACTGTCTGGAGGGCAGATTCAGCGGGTGATGATTGCTATGGCGCTGAGTGGCAATCCGGCTATCCTGATTGCCGATGAGCCAACGACAGCCCTGGATGTGACGATTCAAGCAACCATTTTGGATTTGCTGAACGAGATTCGCGATCGCCGCGAAATGGCGATCCTGTTCATCACCCACGATATGGGCGTGGTATCTGAGATTGCCGATCGCGTAGTCGTGATGTATCGCGGCAAGGTGGTTGAAATTGCCAGCATTTACGACCTGTTTGCCAATCCTCAACATCCCTACACCAAAGGCTTGTTAAATTGCCGTCCCCGGCCCGATCGTCAGCTCAAGCGCTTGCCCACGGTATCTGACTTTATGCAGGTGACGACCAATGCGGCTGGAGAATTGGAAATCATTCCTCAGCCGTTGAGCGTTTTTAACGATAATTCGGCGTTTGCACCCGTGACATTGGAGGAGCGAACATCTCGCTACCAGCAAATTGCGCAGCAAGATCCACTGCTATCCGTTCGCAACGTAACTAAGTCCTTTCCGGTGTATCGGGGGTGGTTTGGTCAAAAGTTTGACTTTCGAGCCGTTGATAATGTTAGCTTTGACGTCTTTCCGGGCGAAACGCTGGGGTTGGTGGGTGAATCGGGCTGCGGTAAGTCCACCCTCAGCCGGGCACTGCTGCGGTTAATTGAGCCGACCTCTGGGGAAATCCTGTTTGACGGCAAAGCGGTACTGCGAATGAATGAGGGGCAAATGCGCCGCTTGCGTCGTGAAATGCAGATTGTGTTTCAAAATCCGTTTGGCTCAATGGATGCCCGTCAAAGCATTGGTTCTGCTCTGATGGAACCGATGATTATTCACAACATTGGCTCTTCGCATCGAGAACGCCGACAGCGGGCGATCGCCCTCCTGGATCGGGTCGGACTGGGGGCCAGCGCGATGGATCGGATGCCTCACGAATTTTCGGGTGGGCAGCGACAGCGAATTTGCATTGCCCGTACTCTGGCCTGTCAGCCTCGTTTTGTCATTTGCGATGAATCAGTCTCGGCTCTGGATGTGTCGGTACAGGCTCAGGTATTGAACCTGCTGAAAGACCTACAGCACGAATTCGGCCTGACCTATATTTTCATTTCGCATGATTTGAGCGTGGTGAAGTTTGTGAGCGATCGCATTATGGTGATGAACCGAGGCCAAATCGAAGAAATTGGCCTTGCTGATCAGGTGTATAACGATCCTCAGCGTGAATATACTCGTCAGCTTATTCAAGCGATTCCCAATGCTCAACTGGACGAAATTCAGGCCCGTCAATCCCGTCGCCTGGAATCGCAAATTATGTAAAGCCCTGAATAGTGAAAAACACAACTAAGCTGTGTTTTTCACTATTCAGGCTACACCACCTCAGAACCCTGAATCAGCGGAAGCTCTAGCGTAAATGTAGTCAGGCTTTCCCAACTGTCTACATGAATCTTGCCGCCCAGTCGTTCGGTTAACTTTTTGACCAGGGCTAACCCCAATCCGGTTCCTCCATGCTTCCAGGGATCTTGGTTAGGAATCCGGTAAAACTTGTCGAAAATGCGATCGCGCTCTTCGTCGGGAATTTCAACTCCAGAGTTTCTTACGCGCAACACAAAAAGAGGCGTTGGGTGTTGGCTGTTGGGGATGATAGCGTGAGGTGCGGGCTGTTGGATTGCAGCAGAAACCACGATTTGCTCATCAGCAGGTGTATATTTACAGGCGTTGGTCAACAGTTCGGTGAGAATGCGCTCCAGATAAGGGATATGGGTTGCCAGGGTAGGCAAATCCTCAGGGATGTTTAGATGCAACTGCTGATGTTGGCGTTGAGTACGCTCCAGAAAGCCTTCTGCGATACGAGGAATCCAGCTTTGAGGATGAATGGTTTCGATCGCCAGCGGGTCTGTTTCCATATCCAGGCGCGACAGATCCAACAGGTCGTTGATCAGCGTAATTTCGCGCTCGCTTTCACTCTGTAAGATCTGGAAATACTGTCCTACAGAACTGGAGTCGTTGCCTAACAGGCCCAATCGCGTTAAGTGAATGTCTAACATCTGAATCGCCATTTTGATGTTGGACATCGGGGTGCGCAACTCGTGAGAAACGGTGCTCAAAAAGTCATCCTTTAAGCGATTTAAGCGCTCTAACGCTTTCACCTCGGCCTGAGACGCTTCATACAGACGGGCCTGGCGAATGGCGATCGCACATTGGTTGGCGACCTGCTGCACCAGTCGAATTTCTGGTTCGCTAAACATGCGCTCGCGTGCTTTCATCAGCCACAGATCGCCCAAGGTGCCCTGGTCATCAAAGATAGGACAGCACAGAATAGCAAATTGATGGCTTAACCGGGGTTGCTCTGGCAACACGAGGCAGCAATGCACATATTCTCCTTTCAAAAGTTGCTTATAAAGCGGGGGATTTTCGGTGAGCGGTACAATCTCGCCCTGCGCTTCTAGAGAAGGAGTAGTCGCATACTCATGTGTGATCGTGCTGCTGATGTAATAGGCGTCATAAATCCCTGTATTACAGCAATCAACTTCTAATCCCCGACCCAATTCATCGACGACCGTTTGCAAAATCTGGTTTTCGTCCAGGCTATCGCGCACTTTGTCGGTAATCCGCTTCAATAGCGCTTCAAACTCTAGTGCCTGCTGAAGTTGAACCGTACGAACCTGAACCTGGTTTTCCAGATCGTTATTGAGCTGCTGAACCTCCTGATATAGCTCCGCCTGCTGAATACCGATCGCCAGTTGGGTGCTCAACTGCTGCAAAAGATGCCAACTGACCTGTTGCCACTGGCGCGGAGCTGTACATTGATGGGCCGCCAGCAGACCCCATAAATTCTGCCGCACGAGAATGGGAATAACCAGCACCGCTCGCACCTGTAGGCTGGTGAGCAGATCTGTATAACAAGGATCTAACTCTGCGGTCAATACATCGTTAATGGCGTGGATCTGTCCTCGCTGATAGGGCGTGGCCATCGGTTCTGAAAAGCAGGTATCCTGGATCACCTGACCGAGAATGGAGTACCTTGTGTTATCCACCGATTCGGCAATAATGCTGCCGCTCCAATCTGGATCAAACTGGTAAATCACCACCCGGTTAACCTGCAAAAATTGCCGCACGTCGTCAACCGTCGTCGTGAGAATTTGATTGAGATCCAGCGATTGCCGCATGTTCTGTGCGATGTTGGCAATAAAGCGTTCGCGCTCTCGGATGCGGTGTTCGCGCTCCATCGCTTGCTGCATCGCCAGTTCGGCTTGTTTGCGTTCGCTAATGTCGGTATCAATGGCCGTGACCATCCAGCAGTTGGCCTCTGCGTCCCAGCGGGAGGTTAACGCGCTAGCAATCCATCGAATAGAACCATCTTTGTGATGAAATCGGTACTCTATCCGAACCGGACGCTCGGCCATAATTTCATCCCATGACGGCAAAATGGCTAATTGCTGATCTTCCGGTGGAATGCGCGACCACCAAAGATTATCGTCAGCCATAAACTCAGTCTGGGTAAAGCCAAAGATGGATGCACAGCCTGGAGAAAAATATTCGTAAACCCATGTTCGAGTAGGCAGCAGTCGAAAGCTGACGATCGACGCCAGTGTGTTGCTGAGGATGCTGCTGAGTGTAGCTTCGGAGCGCTGTAGCTCTAGCTCTAACCGCTTGCGATCCGTGATATCTCGAAGCACAGAGATATGAAGACCGGGCGACAGGTTTGCCGTTGCTGCGTATTCTACATGTAAGACATGACCATCGAGCCGTACCAAGCGAAACTCCCCCCGCAAATGCCGAGCTTTCAAAAAATTACGCCAGACGGCTACGAAATCAAATCCAGGTTCAGCAAAATCAGCGACGTTATGCTGCAATAGCTCTTCTTTGGTTAGCCCAAATAGCCTGCACGCCGCTGTATTGGCATCTACATAGTCCCCTTCGTTATTGGCAATTACGATCGCGTCTAACGATTGCTCAAAGAAGGTCGTAAACTGCACATCCCCTAGACTTGGCTGACGATCGCGTTGACTCATCGCTTCCTCTACTGCATCTAATGATGGTGGTGGAGTGCGATCGCCAAACTCAGCGCTAGTCATTGGTTCATGCGAAGTCATTTTAATGGGGAAATAACAGCATATGGCTTAGAAATTAAAATTTCTAGCGGCAATAAGCAATCTAGCAGCGGTTTTCACGGATTTGAGTCAGGGAACCCTAACGGAACCGTCTGAAAAGGGTGCGATCGCTTTTTTGACAATCCTGAAGCACCGTAAAATGCTGGGCGGTCTGAAAGATTTCTTTCCCTAAGAAATATGGATGCGATAGGAGCTTTAGAGTGGATTCCTAAATCTATAAAGCCCTGATTTAACAAAAAATTAACAAGCTTCATTGAGATTTTGAAATTGCAAATTAATCTTTCTGCTATAGCTTAATCTTTCAATAAAATGAGTGTCCATTCCAGAAATTGCTGACGCAAGGTGGTGTTTGACAAACATGCCGGAGCGTGTATATCACCTTGCCGAAGCTATTATTTTGTGCGATCTGAATAGCGCGCCTTTCCAGGAAATAGAACGTCTGAGGGTACATTCTACTTAAGTAATAACCACAGATCGGTTAGGAGCACTAAAGTGTATGTTTTTGTGTTTTTTAAGTGTAGATCTAATGCATAGACAATGGTTATTTCCTAATAACTGAACAAGTGAAATAAAAACGATTTTCTACTTACGTGAAAGCCCTATGCTCCGGAACCAGAAGCATGATGATGCCACATATCTTTTACTAAAACTACGGGGTTTTTACATGGATCTAAGGGTAGGAGAGTATACGTAGGGTGAGGCAGACGGCAGGATGCAAGAGGCAGGAGGCAGGAGGCAAGAGGCAGGAGGTGACGGTGCAGGTAGGGTAGAGCCTTGGAGGGAAGCGATCGTTCTTAAAGTGAACTCGATATGCCAATTAGGTATGCCAATAGTTCGCGCAACACGCACGTAGGTATCGGGCTCGGGATGGTGATGCGTTGTGCAACTTCCCTAAGCAGTTTTTCGGATTCACTCGTATTAACGTAAATTCGACGAGTGCGTGAAGTATTCCCACGCATCGGGCGGGACGCATTTTTGTGACATTTCAGCCACACAACGTGCGGCTGAAATGCCGCTAATAGCTTCACTCGTATGGCTCTACGCATTAGCGTTAGGACGGCGTGCAAGGTGGCCTAACCTGAATTCACGTTGAATGAGTGAGGCTATATAGCAATTCTCAAGTGGGGGAAGTACAGATTATTCTTTGGAAGAATTGCAGAGTAGTGCTTCCAAAGAATAATTTGGTTTTGATTAAGCGCGAAGCGCCATATTAGTCAGGGAAGCGAGGAAAGCGATTGTTGGGATCTCGGTACTCGATTTGATTCCAGAGGTTCTGTGGTTGGACGTGAACATCGGCTGGGGTTGCCATCGGTTGCGACCAATACCGTTGGTATGTGAATTTACCACCGTCTGATTTTAAGTAATAATATCCAACTCCAATTTCTTGTACCTGGTAGGCCAGCATGTTTTTACGATGGCCAGGACTACGCTGCCATCCTTGAATGGCAGAGGCAGCAGAGGTATGACCAGCCGCTAGATTTTCGGCAGCTTCAGAAAAGTCGTAATCTGCTGCTCGCATTCGATCCCAGGGGGAGGAGCCATCTTTCCCGGTATGGCTAAAGTTATCTTGAAGCGCCATCTCACGGGCGTATTTCTGAGCGGCACGGGTGAGCTGCGTATTCACCGCAAGAGGCTGCAACCCATTTTTGACCCGAAATTCGTTGGTTCGCAATACCACCTCATACGTCGGGCTAATGGTTTTGGTGGGGGTGGCGTTGAAGAACAGGTTATAAGGCGTGGTGCTATCTTCTTTTGCAAACACGCGGAGGTAATAAGTTCCTTTATCCAATCCCACCAGACTCATGGTTTCGCCTTTTGCCCCGGTCGCGCGGGAGCTGGCAACCACTTCGCCTAAATCTAGGCTGCCGTTGCCATTGCGGTCTTGACAAAGTTCTACATCTGCGTTTGCTATCAGGCCATTGAGCTTGAGGTTGAAGCGACTGCGGGCACCTAATTTAAATGAAAAGAAATCGTTGGGATCGGTCGTGCCTACGGTATCGTTTCGAATAATACCGCATTGAATTGGAGAAGCCAGGTTAAGGGTGTTTGCCCCCGTATCTCTTACCATTGCGTGTCCTTGATTGGCTAGAACGCCAGATGTTATGTGAATAAGCGTTAACCCGGTTCAACAGGTTGCTTTAGGATTGGCAGAGGGGGCTAATTGAGAAAGACTTGTATGCTCTTGATGAGGTTCCATACCCAATATTGAGAATTTGCCATGCGGATTTTAGTTGTAGAGGATGATGACCTGATTGCCCAAGCGCTGACCAAGATCCTCTCGAATGAAAACTATGCGGTTGAGGTGGCCAAGGATGGTCAATTGGGATGGGAACTGATTGAAACGTACGAATATGACCTGGTGTTGCTCGACGTGGTCTTGCCGAAGTTAGACGGCATTACACTCTGTAAAAAGCTGCGATCGCACCATTACCAGATGCCAGTTTTGTTGCTTACGGGGCGCGATAGCGGTCACGATAAAGCCGTTGGGTTGGATGCCGGAGCCGATGACTATGTCGTTAAACCATTTGATCCTGAAGAATTAGCGGCTCGCATTCGTGCCCTGTTGCGGCGGGGAGGAGCGATCGCCCAACCTGTGCTGGCATGGGGTGAGTTACAGCTTGACCCGACGACGCATGAAGTCACCTGGCGATCGCAACTGCTTTCGTTGACTTCCAAGGAGTATGCGCTACTAGAACTGTTTTTGCGAAATAGCCGTCGTGTTTTTAGCTGCGGCATGATTTTGGAGCATCTCTGGTCGTATGAAACCATGCCCGGAGAGGAAGCCGTGCGCACCCACATCAAGTGCCTGCGGCAAAAATTCAAAGCCGTTGGTATTCCCACTGATTTGATCGAAACTGTTTACGGCATTGGCTATCGCCTAAAACCCCTGGAAGTAGGTGTTGGGGAAGGGGGAGTAGGGGTTAGGGCCGGACAATCATCCAGTAATGGTTCCAACCCCCAACCCCCAACCCCCAACCCCCAACCCCCAACCCCCAACACCCAGCAAACCCTACAGGCGATCGCCCGAGTCTGGGATCGCTTCAAAGACCGGGTGAGCAATCAGGTTGCCGTTTTAGAGCAGGTGGTGGCCGCCAGCCATGAGGACGCGATCGCTCCTGACCTTTGGCAGCAGGCTGAACGAGAGGCGCATACCCTGGCTGGAGCCTTGGGTACATTTGGGTTTCCTAAAGGATCGCAAGTGGCCCGAACGATTGAGCATTTGCTGAAAGCGGGCCAACCCCTGGCGTCGGACGAACTGGACCAGCTGCGGCAACTGGTGAGGATGTTGCGCCAGGACATTAGCCAACCGCCCCAAAATGGCTTAACGGCTGCAACGGGAGATGAACGGCCCCTGTTGTTTGCTGTGGATCGCGATCGCCCTCTCCTGAACAGTATTGCGGCTGAAGCGGGTTCATGGGGGTTTCGGATGGGGATGGCGACGGATCTGGCGAGTGCCAAAGAGAAGATATATCGCGATCGCCCGGATGTGGTGTTGCTCGATCTGTCTTTCTCCAATCAAGCTGAGGATGGCCTGAAACTACTGACAGAACTGAGCCAGCAGCAGCCTCCCATTCCAACTCTGATTTACACTGCGCAGGATGGGTTGGCAGAACGTCTGGAAGCAGCGCGATTGGGAGGCCGTAGCTTTTTACATAAGCCCCTACCCGTTTTTCAAGTGCTGGAAGCCGCCAGTCAAACCCTCCAACAGGCGAATGCTGCAAAAGCCCGTGTGCTGGTGGTGGACGATGACCCCAGTATTCTGTCGATTCTCAAAAATTTGTTGAAACCATGGGGCTTAAACGTATCTGGCCTGGATAATCCTCAGCAGTTCTGGAAAACCTTAGAGATGGTCGCGCCGGATCTGTTGATCTTAGATGTAGAAATGCCGCATTTGAGCGGGATTGAGCTATGTCAAATTGTTCGCAACGATATGCGTTGGAATCATCTTCCTATTCTCTTCCTGACGGCTCATACCGATGCCGAAGTGGTGAACCAGGTGTTTGCCGTTGGGGCGGATGATTTTGTTTGTAAACCGATTATCGGCCCGGAATTGGTGACTCGCATCATTAATCGGCTGGATCGAATCAAACTATCCCAAAACCTGACGGAACTTGATCCACTAACCGGCTTGGCCAATCGCCAGAAAGCAACGCACCAAATTAACCTCTTTCTCAGTTTGGCGAAACGGCAATCGCAATCGCTTTGTCTGGCGGTGCTCAAGCTGAATGAGTTTAAAGCCATGAGCGATCGCTATGGTCACGCTGTCGTTGATGAAGGGCTGCGTCAGGTTGGCACTCTGCTGCAAGAGTCGTTTCGCAGTGATGACATTCTGGCACGCTGGAGCAACAAAGAATTTGTGGTGGCGATGTATGGTACGTCTCGCCAGGAAGGAACTGAAAAACTCAATGCTGTTCTAAAACTGCTGCATCAGCAGGGCTTGAAAACGCCTGATGGTAAACCGTTGAAGTTTTCGTTTAGTATAGGGCTGGCCTGTTATCCAGAAAATGGAACAGATTTGCAAACGCTACACACCTTCGCCGATGTGGCAGCATATGGTGAAGTAGAGAAAAGCGATCGCTCATCATCTAAGAAGAGTGTTTTACAGAGTAATTAATGGTGAATACGGTTGAACTCATCAAAGTAACTTAAGGTAATTTGCTGACATTTAAAAGTTAGTTTCATTAATATGGTTGATTCCTCTCAAATACAGGCAGAATTACTCGTTAAACTAGCTGAATTAACGTCTCAGCTAGAATCCCTGAAGCAATCTAATGATTTCTTGGGCGGAATTTTAGAAGGAACGCGTGACTGTATCGCTGCGCTAAATTTAGAGTATCGATTTATTTCATTTAATAGTGCATATCAAGAAGAATTTGAGAAAATTTTTGGCCAAACGATCGAACCAGGAATGAGCCTTTTAGAAGCGATCGCTCATCTTTCTGAAACGCGAGAAACTACTTTGGAACTGTGGGGGCGAGCACTGCAAGGCGAAGAATTTACTATTATTCAAGAACTGGGAACCAGTACGTCTAAAAATCAGTATTACGAAATTACCTACAGTCCGATTAAAAACAGACAGCATCATATTATTGGAGCGTCTCAACGCATTCGCAACATTAGCGATCGCAAGCAGGCCGAAGTTGCGCTGAAAAAAACGAGAGATGAATTAGAGATGCGGGTGGCTGAGCGCACGGCTGAGTTAATTAGCGTCAACCGCCAACTGCAAGAGGAACTCGATGAGCGCACCCATATTGAAGAAGCCCTGCGCATCTCTCAAGCTCGATTTTCTGGAATTTTGGAAATTGCCAGCGATGCCATTATTTCAGTAGACGCCAGCCAGCGCATTACGCTGTATAACCAGGGGGCCGAAAAGATTTTTGGTTACACCGCGCAGGAGGCGATCGGCCAACCCTTAGATTTGCTGTTACCCGAACGGTTTGCTGCATCGCATCGCCAGCATGTCACTGAGTTTAAGGGTGCTCCTCAGCGCGCCCGCAAGATGGGAGAGCGGCGTGAAATCTATGGGCGTCGCAAAGATGGCAGCGAGTTTCCGGCAGAGGCGTCTATTTCTAAGCTGCAACTGGAGTCAGAGACAGTATTTACGGTGATTTTGCGGGATGTGAGCGATCGCAAACGTTCCGATCAGGCATTGGAGCGGTTAAGCCGACAAAATGAGCTGATCCTGAATTCGGTTGGGGAAGGGCTGTGTGGCCTGGATTCAGCGGGCAACATCACGTTTGTCAATCCAGCCGCCGCGCGTTTGCTGGGCTATCGGGTGGATGATTTGAAAGGTCGTTCCATTCATTTGATCCTGCCGCATCATAAAGCGGATGATACTCCCTACCCGTTTGAAGACTCGCCAATATACGCCGCACTGCGGGATGGCTCTGTGTATCAGGTGACAGACGAGATGTTTCAGCGGCGGGATGGCGTGAGCTTTCCGGTGGAATACATCAGCACCCCGATTCGCGAACAGGGGCAGATTATTGGGGCCGTGGTCACGTTTCGCGATATCACCGACCGCCGCGTTGTGGAACGCATGAAAGACGAGTTTATCTCGGTCGTGAGTCATGAACTGCGCACCCCGTTAACCTCCATTCATGGCTCGCTGGGAATGCTGGCAAGTGGTTTGCTCAGTGCCGATTCAGACAAGGGGAAGCGGTTGCTAAAAATCGCGGTTGACAGCACCGATCGCCTGGTTCGCCTGATCAACGACATCCTGGATATTGAACGGATCGAGTCGGGCAAGGTGACGATGGCCAAGGAGGTATGCAATATTGCCGACCTATTTGAGGAAGCCGTGAGTGGGGTACAGGCGATCGCCGATCGGGCCAACATTACCCTGGTGCTTTCCCCCATCTCTGCCCAAATTTGGGCTGATCCTGACCGCATTATTCAAATTCTGACCAATCTCTTAAGCAACGCCATCAAGTTTTCACCCAACGGCAGCACGGTTTGGCTCAGCGCGATGAAGCGAGAGGAAGGTACAGGCCAATCTGAACGCTCGTACCCTGACTCATCAGAGCTTTTGGTGTCTGTGCAGGATCATGGACGTGGTATTCCGGGCGACAAATTGGAAACCATCTTTGAACGATTCCAACAGGTCGATGCCTCTGACTCGCGCAACAGTGATGGTACGGGATTAGGGCTGGCCATTTGTCGCAGTATCGTTCAGCAACATGCCGGACGGATTTGGGTTGAAAGTGTTTTGAGTCAGGGCAGTACCTTTTACTTCACCCTGCCGCTGCTACAGCCTGTCGAACCTGTCCATTTGGCCTCTGGAATGGATAGTCCGCTGGTGCTCATCTGCGATGATGATGAATCGTTTTGCGATTCCCTCCGCTCCCTGATCGAAAAACGCGGCTATCGCATCTCTGTCGTTACGTCGGGACGGGATGTTGTGAAACAGGCGATCGCTCGACAGCCCGATATCATTCTTCTGGATCTGCTGATGCCAGGGATCAATGGATGGGAGGCGATCGGCCTGCTCAAGGAACGGCAGGAAACTCAAAATATTCCTATCATTGTCTGTAGCGTATCTTCCCCATCGCAAAGCAATTATCCCTCAAAGGGCTTTGTTAGTTGGCTCAGTAAACCCGTCGATGAAGTTTCTCTCTTCCAATCCTTGCATCAAGCCCTGCTGAGCCGTCAGAATGTAAAACGCATTTAGGACGGGGAATGGGGTGTTGGGTGTTGGGGGTGGGGAGATAGAGGGAGATTGGGGAGATTGGGGAGATTTGGGAAAGAGATCCTTGTACCTACCTTTCTCTGCTTCTCCATCTTCCCTATCTTCTCCACCTCCCCTATCTTCTCCACCTCCCCTACCTCCCCTACCTTCCCCATCCACACCCCAGATACCATACCCAACACCTGACACCCGACTCACCAGCCATGTCCTCCAAGCAGATCCTTGTGATTGACAACGAAGAATATATTCGTGAAGTGACTCAAATCTGTCTGGAAACGACGGCAGATTGGAGTGTGATCACCGCTAGCTCTGGACAGGAAGGCTTGGAAAAGGCAGAGTTTGCTCAACCGGATGCAATTCTTTTAGATGTTATGATGCCTGATATGGACGGGCTGACAACCTTTCGCCATTTGCAGGCCAATCCAGCCACCCAGCATATTCCTGTGATTCTATTAACCGCGAAGGTACAGGCATCCGATCGCCGTCGTTATGCCGATCTGGGAATGAAAGCGGCGATCGCCAAACCCTTTGACCCCCTCCAGTTAGCACAACAGGTCGCAGCAGCGCTAAGTTGGCCGCTTGATTGATGTAAATCCGACGGATGGTTGAATTTACGGTTGATTTTAATCAACCCGAACATAAACTATTAAAACAACACATTAACAATCGTAAAACGTTCACTAAAAACATCTGTTTACCGATTACCTTGATTAGCGAGGGCGATCGGCGGAAACCCTCACTATTCATTCATCATTGACCTATTGCGGAAACCTGTTTGCTATTTGAACAACGCATCTTGAAGAGATTTATCGGTTCAAAAGCAAATCTTCATGATCAAACTGAAATGTAATGAACTTGCCTGAATGATGGCACTTCAATTTCATCTAACTCTTTGAACACAGCGCTTTAACGCTATTTAGGAATTAAAACTAGTATCAAATATGGATTTTGATTTAGAAGCTGCTTTGCCGTCTTTATTGTCTGCAATCCTACCTATTCTTGTAAGTCTTCTGGATGATGCATTGCTGCTTGGTTTGGCCCGTTTAGGTTGGAATTGGCCCTGGTTACATTGGGTATCCATAATTGTCGTGGCGGCCACTGTGATTTACTGGGTGATCCACATTTTCCGCAGCAAATTTGTCCGTAATTTTCTAAATCGAAAGATGGCCGAAGTTAAAAGTTTATTGAGTGGCGATCGCCCCACATCAGAGGAAAATTAGTTGATATGCAAAAAGCGGGCCTCACCTGAGGCCCGCTTTTTTGTGGAGACGTTTATGCTGCGTTTTGCCGATACCAATCGATAGTGTTTTTCAGCCCTTGCTTGAAATCCACTTCAGCCGTGAATCCGAAAGCCGCTTTAGCCCGTTCTGTATCCAGGCAACGACGGGGTTGGCCGTTGGGCTTATCGGTTTCCCAAACGAGTTCACCCTCGTAACCCATGAGTTCACAAATCAGCGTAATCAAATCGCGAATGGTGATCTCGTAGCCTGTTCCCAGGTTGACAGGCTCAGGATCGCTATACGATTGCGTACCCATCACAATCCCACGCGCTGCATCGGTGGAATAGAGAAACTCACGCGTGGGGCTGCCGTCACCCCATACCGGAATTTGTTTGTCGCCACGCTGTTGTGCTTCGTGCACCTTCCGAATCAGAGCCGGAATGACGTGAGAACTACGCGGGTCAAAGTTATCTTCAGGGCCATACAGGTTCACGGGGAGCAAATAAATGCCATCAAACCCATACTGCTGACGGTATGACTGAAGCTGCACTAACAGTGCTTTTTTCGCGACCCCATAAGGCGCATTCGTTTCCTCTGGATAGCCGTTCCACAGGTCGTCTTCCTTAAAGGGAACAGGCGTGAACTTAGGATAGGCGCAGATGGTGCCCACACAGGTGAATTTTTTCACACCAGCTTCATAAGCCGCATGGATGAGCTGTGTGCCCATCATCAGGTTGTCGTAAAACAGTTCGGCTGGCTTTTCCCGGTTCAGACCAATGCCACCGACGTGCGCTGCCAGGTGAACCACGACATCTTGCTGATCCACAACCCGCTTGCAGGCGTCTAGCTGGCGCAGGTCATAATCGCGCGATCGCGGCACCGTAATCTTGGCCGGATCGGCTCCAGCTTTACAAAGCTGATCAACTACCTGACGACCGAGAAAACCCGCTCCGCCTGTAACCAGGATGCGCTGATCGTTGAACTCTAGTTTCGTTGAACTCATATCACAAAGGTATGTTGCTGTGGGGGGACAAGGAGCATTGAATTCAGGCTTCAGCACGTCCAGCAATTTGCAACTGTACGAATTGCAACTGTACGAATCAAGATTCAGCCAGAACACCACAAAGGCCCAATCATTATGGAAACTGCGCCTTTGCGGTTTACCCAGATAAACGGCCCTATTGTATCGAACTAAGGCTTATGGATGAATTAAAACCAAATCCTGAATTTTGGAACGTGCGGCGGAGCCGCACGTTCCAAAATTAAATTTCGGGTTTTATGAAATCCACGATCCTAGGCGATGGGGCTACCTGCGGTCTGACGAACCGTAGCAAAGTCTGTTTGAACATGGGCGGGGTTGCCATTGGGAGTCGATAGCCCCAATGCCTGTAAATCAGCTTCAACCATCAAAGAAACCAACTCTGGGAAGGTTACAGACGGTTCCCACCCGAGGGTTTGCTTAGTTTTTGTTGGATCACCGATGAGCAGCTCTACCTCAGCGGGACGCAGATACCGTTCATCAAACTGAACGTAGTCTTCCCAATTCAGGTTCACATGACCAAAGGCGAGATCCAAAAATTCCTTTACGGAATAGGTTTCACCGGTTGCGACTACATAATCATCAGGCTGGTCGTGTTGCAGCATCATCCACATCGCCCGCACATAGTCTTTGGCATAGCCCCAGTCGCGCTTCGCATCCAGGTTGCCCATGTAGAGATGTTTTTGATGGCCAGCCACAATTCGGGCAACGGCTCTAGTGATCTTACGGGTTACAAACGTTTCTCCCCGACGGGGCGATTCGTGGTTAAACAGAATGCCGTTGCAGGCAAACATGTCATACGATTCGCGGTAGTTTACGGTTTGCCAGTGGGCATAGACTTTAGCGCAGGCATAAGGGCTGCGAGGATAGAAGGGGGTCGTTTCCTTCTGAGGAATTTCCTGAACCTTCCCAAACATTTCAGACGATCCAGCCTGATAGAATCGCACTTCAATGCCTGTGCGCTGTTGATAATCGCGAATCGCTTCCAGTAAGCGGAGCGTGCCCATGCCGACAGAATCAGCCGTATATTCTGGTGAATCAAAGCTCACGCGCACATGGGATTGGGCACCCAGGTTGTAAATCTCAACGGGCTGCACTTCTTCTAAAATTCGGCGGAGGGTGGTGCCATCCGTCAAATCGCCATAGTGGAGAAATAGCTGTGCTTGCTCGTTGTGGGGATCTTCATAGATGTGATCAATCCGGTCTGTATTGAATGTAGAGGTTCTACGAATAATGCCGTGAACTTCATATCCTTTTTCAATCAGCAACTCACTCAGATAAGACCCATCTTGGCCCGTGATTCCGGTGATTAGTGCTCGTTTCCGTTGCGTCATCCTCGATTATCCTCTGTGAATTGAATAGAGCAAGCAGCAGTAAATGTTTGCGGCTTAATGACCCCTTAGCTCAGCCATGAATATAGGACGAACTGGGTGAATTCTTGTCCTTAAGTTTAGTTCGGTGCTGAATGCTAAGGCATGGGAATTAGCGGGGCCACCCCTCCAGAGTGAATACAAAACTACTCCAACCTACAGCGAAACTTAGGAGTGATCCGCAAAATACCCATTCCCGGTTTTAACCGCATCATTTCAACACGTCAAATTTGTCCTGAACGATAGAGAGAAAACACTCAGATCATTTCAAACGTTAACGTGAAATTTGTAATGAAATATCAAGAAACCATGTAATGTCTGCAAAGAATCTGCATATTCTTTCCGCTATGCTCTAGCTCGGTGTTTAGCAAACCCGGAGTTAATTTTGGTAAGAATTAGAACGACCAGGAACAGCAGGAATTGCACCAGGACAATGCTGGGGCCGGAGGCAAAATTCCACAAACCTGAGACTAACATACCCAAAAGGCTGCTGAAGACCCCTACCCCTACTGAAATCCACAAAAATCGAGTGAACTGATAACTCAGTAATTTCGCGGTAGATGCGGGTATCACCAGGAAGGCATTAACCAGCAGAATGCCAACGGCTTTGATTGAAACGGCGACGGCTAGAGATAACAAAACAACGAATAGATAGCGGTGCAAGGTCACCGGGATGCCCTGAACTTTGGCAACGGCTTGATTAAGGGTGAGCAGAATTTGTTGGGGGAGGGTGGCCAGCAGAAACGCGGCACTGGCGACCAGAAGCCCTAACGCCAACCCTAAGTCCGTCATATTAATAGCCAGGATGTCGCCAAACAAAACGCCCATCAGGTTGCCCCGATAGCCCTGAATAAAGCTGGTTAGAATAACGCCGATCGCCAGTGCTCCCGATAGCACGATATTGAGCACGCTGTCGCTCCAGAGGTCAGTCTGGTCAATCAGGTAAAGCACGACCAGCCCAAAGGCCAGTGTAAACGGCAGGAACATCCACATTGGCGGAAGCTGTAACAGCACACCCAATGCGATTCCCACCAGCGCCGCGTGCCCGACCGCATGGCTAAAAAAGGAAAGCTGCCGCAGCGTCACAAAACACCCCAGCAGTCCACCCAGGATGCCGAGGAGAACTCCTCCGGCGATTGCCCGCTGCATGAAGGGGAAGTGGAGTAAGTCGATGAGATCTGTCATGGGTGTTGGGTGTTGAGTTCTAATGCCTATGCTGATAGCGACTAAACGCAGGCCCATAGGCGGTTAACAGATTTTCCGGCGAGAGGGCGGTTTCGGGACGACCCTGACAGACGAGGGTGCGGTTGAGGCAGAGGACGCGATCGCAGTGTACGCTGACCATATCCAAATCATGGGAGACTTGTAGAATTGTCCAGTGGTGGTCGTACCGCAATTGGTCTAATAGCGTGTAGAACTCAGTTTCACCCTGGGCATCGACTCCGGCGAAGGCTTCATCCAGCACGAGTAGACGACGAGGTGTAACCAGGCAATAGGCCAAGAGCACTCGCTTAAGTTCGCCGCCACTGAGGGTGCCGATGGGATGGTGGCGCAGGGCGTAGGCTCCGACCTGCTCTAGGGCTTGGGCGATCGCCGCCGTTTTTTGAGGATCATGGCTCCATCTGAGAATGCCACGTTGCTTCAGCCATCCCAGTCCCACCAGTTCACTGACCGATAGGGGAAAGTTGCGATCGAAGATAAAATTTTGGGGAATATACCCGATCTGATGCCGCAGATGGCCCAGACGGTTGAGGGGACGACCAAACATCTGAATGCTTCCGGTGGCGGGCACTAAGCCTAAAATCGCCTGCACCAGTGAGCTTTTTCCGGCTCCGTTGGGACCAACGATCGCGGTGTCGGTGCCGGGAAACAGTTCGAACGAAACTCCTTCTACAGCAGGATAGTTACCTCGGTATACGGTTAGATTCTCTACCGTCAAAATTGGTTCTGTAGAGGCACCTGAGTACTCGCTATTTTCAGCGCTGCGGTCATGTAAATTCATCATGTTTACCGGAAGGTATCCTCTAAGGTCTTGAGATTTGTTTCCATCACCGTGAAGTAATATTGTGGGTCGAGATCGCCTGACTCTAGAGAATCGAGCGTTCTGAGCTGAAGCCCAAGGTCTGCCGAGAGGCTGGTCAACAGCTTGTTATCTACTCCCGGTTCGCTAAATAGCGCTTTCACCTTAAATTGCTTCACCGCTCCAATCGTTTTCTGAATGTCGCCAGGTGCAATGCTGTCTTCGGGGATGGTGACGATCGCCACCTGTTCAAGCTTGTAACGCTTGGCTAGATAGGGAAAGGCATCATGGAAAGTGATGAAGGTGCGATCGCCAAAAGGCTGTAGTGTCTCTCGAAACTGGCGATCCAACTTTTGCAATGCTTCGATATAGGCAGCGGCATTACCTTCATAGGTTGCTTTATGACTGGGATCAGCCACGATTAAGCCATCCCGAATGGTTTCGACCTGTTGAATAGCGAGTACTGGATCGAGCCAAACATGCGGATTCTCGGCATGGGTATGGCTATCTTCACCTGCGTGGGCATTGCTGCTGGCATCCGTCTGTTCATCCAGTTCAGTGGCGTGTTCTGCCTCATCCTGGTCATCTCCATGTTCGGTGGGATGAACGACATCGCCCATTTCCCCTATCGGCGTAATGCCCTCACTCGCATCAATAACCTTCAAGGACAAGTTTTGAGCATTTTCAATGGTGCTATCTAAAAACGCCTCAAGCCCCAGTCCATTTTCAACCACGACATCAGCCTGAGCGATCGCCTGTACATCTTGCGGGGTGGATTGATACTCGTGCACTTCCGTCCCCGGTTTCACCAGGATGGTGACATTCGCGGCATCCCCTGCTACAGCTTTCGTAAACAGGTACGTCGGCAAGACGGTTGCAACCACGTCTAATTTTTCACCTGTGGATTCCCCATCTCTACTTTGAGCCAGGGTGGAAGATGGAGCCGCCGTTTGACTCGTTGTGCAGGCAGTTGTGATCAGTGGCAGCAGGCAGGCGATCGCTAACCGACGCAAGTTGGAAGACATATGCCGTCAGTTCATCCAGAATGAGAATGAATCTCATTCTATGTACAACCTCTCTGAAAGTCTATCCCCCCGAGAGGCGAATTCGACGAATATGGAAAACGGTATCTCGCATGTCGGGTGAGACACCGTTTCGCAGGATGCAACTCGAATGTTGAACGTTTCTAGATAAGGTCTATCGCTGGTAGCAGCATTCCTTTTACTGTAAGTTCGACGTTTGGAAAGGCTGATGGTGCGATACGAGCATTTTCATCTAGTATTACGGTTTGGGTGTAGCGTCCCTGCTGAGGATCTCTGAAAACGGTTAGCTGCCGATTTCTAGCATCCAATACCCAATAGTCATGAATTCTAGCCTGAGCGTATAGGCTTGCCTTTGTCTCACAGTCGTAATCCAAGCTAGAGTCTGAGATTTCAACCAACAAGTAAACTTGATCAGGTCGGGGATGCTCGTCTGCATAACGGCGAGGGTGAAGATGCACCACTGCAACATCGGGTTGAGGCTCTGAATAATCGCTGATACGAAGCGGTTTTTCTACTCTGATTAGGGCTTTGCCCAGTAATGCGTCTTTCAAAAGGTCAGCCGTATAATCTGTAGTCGCTGCGTGAAGCGGGCCTTGAGGCGTCATTTGGATGATTTGCCCTTCTAGTAATTCAACCTGTTCATCAGGCTGAAGCAACCCAGTCTGCGCCATTTGATAAAATTCATCGACTTTCCACCGGCGGATACGGCTTAGAACCATCTCACCCTCCAACCTCGGCAGTGGTCTAGTTACGGCAATTGTAAATCACACCCATACAAGATGGATGCAACCTAACCAACGGTTCAACACGCTACCGTAGGATTAGAGGGATGTGGTTCACAATAGGCTGGCTGAGAATTTGAAATTTCTATTGATATGAAATGCCTACTCTTGCCTGTAGTGCTGGTGCCTGTAGTGCTGGACGTGAACTTGAACTAATGTTCATAATTTTTTACGACGCTATAAATTCTTGGAAGCCTTCATCCTATCCCGCATCCGGCTTGTAGTGGTCTAGAGCCTTTGCCGGGTGTAATGCAGCGTATCTCTGTATTACAGCTGCTCAATTGCTTGCTAACGTAACCCCTATGCCCGGATACTTTAAAGTCGTTTTTGCCGTTGCCTAGAGAGAGCCTTTGAAGATGCTAGAAGCTTACCGTCAACATGTTGCAGAGCGGGCGGCTTTGGGAATTCCTCCCCTGCCTTTGTCTGCCGACCAAACGTCTCAGTTGTGTGACCTGCTGAAACATCCGCCCGCTGGGGAGGAGGCTGCCCTCCTGGAGATGTTGCGCGATCGCATTCCGCCCGGTGTGGATCAGGCGGCCTATGTGAAAGCAGGGTTTTTGACGGCGATCGCCAAAGGAGACGCGACCAGTCCTCTGGTTTCTCCCTTGGAGGCGGTTGAGCTACTGGGCACCATGATGGGTGGCTATAACGTGCAGTCGTTGATTGATTTGTTGCGCAGCGAGGATGGGGCGATCGCCAGTGCCGCTACGACGGCTCTCAGCAAAATCCTGTTGGTCTACGATGCCTTCCATGACGTACAAGAATTAGCGGATCAGGGCAACTCTTACGCCAAGCAAGTGCTGAACTCCTGGGCGGCGGCAGAGTGGTTTACCAGCCGTCCTCAGCTTCCTGAATCTATTACGGTTACGGTGTTTAAGGTGCCGGGTGAAACCAATACCGATGATCTGTCTCCGGCTCCTCACGCCACGACCCGTCCCGATATCCCGCTCCACGCTACGGTGATGCTGGAAACACGGCAGCCCGGTTCGTTAGAAACGATTGCTGAACTGAAGCGGAAGGGCCATCCGGTAGCCTATGTTGGCGATGTGGTGGGGACAGGGTCATCCCGTAAATCGGCCATCAACTCGGTGCTTTGGCATATTGGACAAGATATTCTCTTTGTTCCAAATAAGCGATCGGGCGGTTACATCCTGGGTGGTAAAATTGCTCCCATCTTCTTCAATACGGCTGAAGATTCTGGTGCTCTGCCGATTGAGTGTGATGTTGCCCAGATGGAAACGGGGGATGTCATCACCATTTATCCTTATAAAGGTGAAATCACAAATGCCGCAGGCGAAATAATTTCGACCTTTACCCTCAAACCCGACACGATTCTAGATGAAGTGCGAGCCGGGGGCCGAATTCCCCTTCTGATTGGCCGCACGTTGACCGACAAAACTCGGTCTGCCCTTGGGTTAGAACCCAGTGCTCTGTTCATCCGACCTCATGTTCCAGCCGATACAGGTGTGGGATTCACGCTGGCGCAAAAAATGGTGGGCAAAGCCTGTGGTCTTCCCGGTGTTCGCCCTGGCACATCCTGTGATCCGGTGATGACTACGGTTGGGTCTCAAGACACGACTGGCCCCATGACGCGCGATGAGCTAAAAGAATTGGCCTGTCTGGGCTTTAGTGCCGACCTGGTGATGCAAAGCTTCTGCCACACAGCCGCTTATCCCAAGCCTGTCGATATTAAAACGCATCACGAACTGCCCGACTTCATTACCTCGCGAGGTGGAGTCGCCCTCCGTCCCGGTGATGGCATCATTCACTCGTGGCTCAACCGAATGCTGTTGCCCGACACCGTTGGAACGGGTGGCGATTCCCATACGCGCTTCCCACTGGGCATCTCCTTCCCGGCTGGGTCTGGACTGGTGGCATTTGCGGCGGCGCTGGGTGTGATGCCGCTGGATATGCCAGAATCGGTGCGAGTCCGGTTTTCGGGACAGATGCAACCGGGAGTCACGCTGCGCGATATTGTCAATGCGATTCCTTATGCTGCGATGCAGCGGGGATTGCTGACGACTGAGAAGCAAAACAAGCAGAATATCTTCTCCGGGCGCATCATGGAGATGGAAGGGTTACCCGACCTGAAGCTAGAGCAAGCCTTTGAGTTGACCGATGCGACGGCTGAGCGCTCCTGTGCCGGATCGACGATTCACCTGGGCACCGAAACGGTAGCTGAATATCTCCGCTCTAATGTGGCGCTATTGAAAAACATGGTGGCGCGAGGCTATGGCGATGCTCGCACGATTCTGCGGCGGATTGCCAAGATGGAGCAATGGTTAGCCAACCCAACGCTGATGGAAGCTGACCCCGATGCAGACTACCTTGAAACGATCGACGTCAATCTCAGTGAGATTAAGGAACCTCTGGTCGCAGCACCCAATGACCCAGACAACATCAAGCTGATGTCAGAGTGTGCAGGTGATCCGATTCATGAAGTTTTCATTGGCTCTTGTATGACGAACATTGGGCACTATCGCGCGGCGGCCAAAGTGCTGGAAGGGGCTGGCCCGGTGAAAGTAAGGCTGTGGATCTGTCCTCCCACCCGGATGGATGAGAAGCAACTGCGCGAAGAAGGTATGTATGGTATCTTTGCGGCAGCAGGTGCCCGGACTGAAATGCCGGGATGTTCGCTCTGCATGGGCAACCAGGCTCGAGTGGCGGATGGCGTGACGGTCTTCTCGACCTCAACTCGCAACTTTAACAACCGCATGGGTAAAGATGCGCGAGTGTACCTCGGTTCTGCGGAACTGGCAGCGGTGTGTGCCCTCCTCGGTCGCATTCCAACGGTTGAGGAGTACATGGAGATTGTCACCAAGAAGATCGATCCATTTGCGGCGGATCTGTACCGTTACCTCAACTTTGACCAGATTCCTGACTTTGAAGACGAGGGGCGCGTCATTCCATTAGATGAAATGCCTCGGATTGAAGACATTTTAGGAATGCCTACCGCGGCAGGTCGGTAATCGTATTCACTCTGCAAAAAAGTGGTCTACGCGTTGCGTAGACCACTTTTTTGCGCTATTTCAGCCGTCCGTCGGCAGCAATTCTCAGTATGCAATCGGTTTCAAAATGAGAATTGCTGATCCGTGGGCGACTGAAACAGCGCTTCGAATTCACCTTATCCATGGCTGTAAACGCCGAATAAGCCAAGTTTTTCAGCTTGCTTAAAGGCTTGATCTAACGCGGCACCCTGGCGGATAGCGATGTGCATGAGCGCCAAAGCAGCGGCGATCGTAGCGCTGTTGCAGTGCAGTAAAGCCGGTTTCTCGGCAATATCTATTGCTTCTAAGGCTTGCAGCAGCATGTCGCGATCGATCGCCCCCACTTTAACCGGAATGTTGATGTAGTTCAGGTTTAAGGCTTCAACCTCTTGCTGCTCCATGCAGGGAAAGCCTGCTTCGTCGGGCGATCGCAAATTCAGTACAGATCGATAGCCCTCTTGCGCGACTTGGCGGAGCTGCTCTGAAGTGACCTGTCCGGCGATCGCCAGCTCATCGTTGATTTTTCGGATTGCGTGTAATGTGTGCATACTGGCCTCCTTCAGCGTTCTCCTTGGGGGGCATCTGACCTGAGACACCGCCGGAGTCTGGGTTGTTCAGAGCGCGTTAGCTATCTAAAAATGATGTGTCCGTGTCCGCCACCGCTCGGCTATGTACAGACTGTTGCAGGTGCTCGTCTTGCAATCGCTGTTCGACAGTGAGTTCTCTTGCTTTTTCGTCAAGTTCTGCTTGGGGAGTATCTAGCGATTCAGTGGCGCGACTGTGCATCGTATCGTGCAAATGGTGCTCATGCTGTCGTTGCTGGGTAGTTCCCTCTCGTGCGGCTGCTTCGATGGGTATCGTAACTTTCGATTCTTGGGATTGTTCGGGATCTAATGTCATATCAAACGCCCTCCCTATAGCTTGTTTCAAATAGAGCGATCAGCAGGCAGAGCACTTAGCAGGGTTGTTTGAAGATCTCGCCTAAACGTTTTTTGAAAAAGCAGTCAACTTTCAACAAATTCACTGCTATTGCTTTGAAATCTATCCTCGTTGTTGAGAATCGTGGGATAAGCAAAGCTTCTGCTGGATTCTCTGGTAGGGGCTAAGTCTCTATCTTGAAGTTACGCAAAGAATATGAGGAAGTTGTGAGGACGAAAAGAACGTGTAACACCGTATTGGTGCGGGAAACGCCATCATAGAGAAATCTTTTTGACACAGACGATTTGCAGATGGAATAGATTAGGTTTACACCCATTACATGCAACGTTTAACCGCGTGAATACCATTGGTTCTTCGAAATCTGAAAAAGCCGAATTGCGGCGATCGCTCGTGAAAGCCCGACAGGCCATGCATCCAGACGTGTGGCGTGAAAAGAGCGATCGCCTCTGCGTGCATTTGCAGGCGTGGCCGTTATTTACCCAGGCTCGAACGGTTTTGGCCTATTTCAGCTTTCGACATGAACCGGATCTCAGCCCTCTGTTTCTCTCTACTCGAACCTGGGGTTTTCCGCGCTGTGTGGAAACGTCGATGGTCTGGCACGCTTGGTCGCCTAGTGTGGACAAAGCAGATCCCAATTCGCTGCAAACGGGCACCTATGGCACGTTAGAACCGCATCCAGCTCTGCCACAGATCCAGTCGCAGGACGTTGATTTAATTTTGGTTCCGGCTGTGGCCTGTGATGTTTGGGGATATCGACTGGGATATGGGGCTGGTTTTTACGACCGAATGCTGAGTCAGCCCCAATGGGCAGCCAAACCGACCATCGGAATTGTCTTTGAATTTGCCCGCTTGCCCAGCCTGCCAACCGATCCGTGGGACAAACCGTTGCAGGGAATTTGCACGGAAGCAGGACTGTTTTTGTCGGGTAGTTTGGTTAGTTAACGCGAATTCGCGCAGCTGAAATGGCACTATCGAATTTACGTTTTCGTTAGGCAAATCCGCTTTTTCGCTGAGAGAAAGATGAATCTGCCGGGAATTCTGAGAATGCTGCTTGGGCTCTCAGGAATGTATCTCTCTGACCAGACTGCATGGGATTATGTCCGTGCTACATTTCAAAAAATTTGGGGATATGATGACTTCCGATCGCCACAGGGTGAAGTCATTTATAGCCTCTTGAGTCGCCGTGATGCGTTAATCGTGATGCCGACTGGAGGGGGTAAATCCATTTGTTTTCAGCTTCCGGCACTGATGCGAACGGGGCTGACCTTAGTGGTTTCTCCCCTCGTGGCGTTGATGGAAAACCAGGTGCAAGACCTCCAGCAACGGCAGTTACCCGCTGCCCTCCTGCATAGTGAACTGCCTCCACATCGGCGACGTCAAACGCTTCGCGACTTAGAGCGGCAGCGTCTTCGACTGCTCTATCTGTCGCCAGAAACTTTGCTCAGTCCCGCCGTTTGGAACATCCTCTGCCAGCCTCACCTCAAGATTAATGGCCTGATTTTGGATGAAGCTCATTGTCTGGTGCAGTGGGGAGAAACGTTTCGTCCTGCTTATCGCCGCCTGGGTGCCGTTCGTCCTGCCCTGCTGCAACATAAGCCTCCCGGAACAAAAATGGCGATCGCTGCCTTTACCGCTACGGCTGACCCGGTTGCTCAGCAAACCATTCAGCGGGTTTTGCAGCTCCAGCACCCCCAGCAGTTTTTGTTAAATCCCTATCGCGACAATTTGCATCTAGCGGTGAAAATCGCCTGGACGCCCAGAGGCAGACGCAAACAACTGCTGCAATTCATTCAACAGCAGTCAGGCCAGACGGGATTGGTGTACGTCCGTGCTCGTGCCGATAGCGAAGAGTTAGCCGAGTGGCTGAGTGAAAAAGGCTATCGGGCAGCCGCTTACCATGCCGGATTAACCCCCCAAGAGCGTCGCCAGATTGAAACCGCATGGCTTAACGGTGACCTTCAGTTTGTGGTGTGTACATCTGCTTTCGGAATGGGCGTAAACAGATCGAACGTCCGCTGGGTAGTTCATTTTCATACCCCTACCCTGCTGTCTGAGTATGTCCAAGAGGTTGGGCGGGCCGGACGGGATGGCAAACCTGCTGAAGCGCTGACCTTAATCAGCGAACCAACGGGCTGGCTCGATCCAGAGGATCAGCAGCGTCTCCAGTGCTTTCAAAAGAAGGTGCGATCGCAATATCGTGCGGCTCAGCAATTGGTTCACGTTCTACCAGAACAGGGAGATGTCAGCGAGGTTGCGCGTGAGTTTAAGCAGGGTGCGATCGCCCTATCGCTGTTGCACAGTGTGGGACAGCTTCAGTGGCAAGATCCGTTTCGCTACAGCCTGACCTCAACGCAAATACCTCAGTTTCCCGTCGAGGAAAAGGGTGCAACGCAAATGCAGCAGTTTCTACAAACGAAAGAATGCCGCTGGAAATTTTTGCTCAATGCCTTTGGTTTTGGGAAAGATGCTGAGGCATTGCGCTGTGGACATTGCGATCGCTGTTGCTGATTGGCTAGAGACGTAATCTGGCTTTAAAGACTAAGTTTGACACCACGAATGGAGTAATCCAGTAGCTTGATGGGGTGCACAATTGGAATGGATTTACCTTGCTGCTGAAGATGCTTTTTCATTTGCAGCGAACAGCCCGGATTGGACGACGCGATCAGTTTGGCTCCAGTATTCAATAAGTTGGTTACTTTCTGCTGGCCCAGTTCTTCGGCAATCTCCGGTTGCAGCATGTTGTACACTCCGGCACTGCCACAGCACAGTGCGGCATCGACGGGTTCGCGGAGCTGGAGTCCGGGAATATGGCGCAAGAGTTGGCGCGGTTGCAGGCTGATCTTTTGCCCATGCAGCAGATGACAGGCATCCTGATACACAACGGTTAACGGCTCATCCTGTAGAGGAGAAAACGGTGTCGTTAGTTCGATCGCCATCAAAAACTCCTGGATATCCTTAACTCGGTTGGCAAACGCCTGAGCTTTTTCGCGATAGAGCGGATCGTCTTGCAGCAGGTGCCCGTATTCCTTCAGGGTGTGCCCGCAGCCTGCCGCATTAATGATGACCGCATCCACATTTGTGTCCTCAAAGCTGTCGATCATTTGTCTTGCGAGGTCTTGTGCCTGGGCTTCCTGCCCCTGATGGTGAGGCAGGGCTGAGCAACAGCCCTGGCTGCGGGGAACAACTACTTCGCACCCATTGGCGGTAAGAACGCGCACGGTGGCCTCATTCACATCCGAGAAAAACACCCGCTGTACGCAGCCTAAAATCAGGCCCACTCGATACCGCTTTTTCCCCTGCGCTGGAATCACAAGGGGGATATTGTCCTGGAATGACTGGACGGTGACTTGAGGTAAGAGTGACTCCATTGCTGCGAGTCGGGGAGAGATCTTTTTCAGCAGCCCAGTGGCTTGCACTAGGGGGCGAAATCCCAGTTTCTGGTATGCCAATAGTGGCAGCAATAGCAATCGCAGCCGATCGGGATAGGGAAATAGCGAAAAGATAAGCTGACGAAACAGGCGATCGCCCAAACTTCTGGGGACATTCCGTTCCACCTGAGGGCGAGTCGCGGCAATCAGTTTGTCATACTGCACACCCGAGGGACAGGTGGTGACACAGGCCAGACAGCCGAGACAAGAATCAAAGTGTTGGGCGATCGCAGGTGAGAGCGGAATATCACCCTCATTAATGCCATCCATCAAATACACGCGGCCCCTGGGAGAGTCGGTTTCCTTGCCGAGCACACGATAGCTGGGGCACGTAGAGAGACAAAAGCCACAGTGGACGCACGCGTCGATTAATTTTGGATCAGGCGGATGCTGAGCATCGAAACTGGGAAAAGGCGGGGTGGATGGAGGTAAATCAACACCGGATGTCGTTTGAGAATCCAGATTTGCGGTCATGGCCTAAATTCCACGAATAAAACGATGGGGACTCAGTAAATGAGTGGGATCAAACTGGTTTTTGAGACCTTGCATGATGGCAAGCGCATTGCCCGTGTAGCCCCAAACGTCCATTTTTTCTTTGAACGAGGTGGGGGCTTCTAACACAGTGAGAAATCCGTCGTGCTGTTGGCACAATTGCCGCAGGGTGAGTAACGTTTGGGGATGTACCGCGTCGGGGCTGACGCGCAGAATGCCTAATCCGCTCCCGGCATGGATCAGGCTCAAGGCTTGGGGTAATAGTGTATTCAACTGATCTAGCGTAGCAACGATTTTGGAGGGTAGGACGCCGAATTTGCAGGCGATCGCCCCTTCTCCCT
>DATNPS010000261.1:0-8280 GCA_036703095.1 Crinalium sp.
CATAGAGTTGTTCGGAATAGCGCGTGTGGCGATGGAGAGGTGTTTGTGTCCCAGGTGGGAAGTAGCCTTCGATCAGATCGTACTGACCTCCGGTTGTAGTGTGATCAGCGACGATGGTGAGACGAGTGCCAAATAACCAGAGAGTCTGTGTCATGGTGTTCCTATTGGTAAGTAATTTGTGTGATCAATGCTCAAGCTTCTGACTCAAATTAAGAAAGCGTTTATGAATGATGCTGACTTAATGGCAAGTCAGCGGTCACACTTTGCGCTGATTAGGCAGGGATGGGTTGCAGCCGTGATGCCAGAAATTGCGTGATGTAATGAAGCGCTGCTGCGTTTGCTTTCGCCCTTGGCATTGCCGCAGGCTAGCATTAGCGAGTCTTCGCCCAAGGGGCGACGCCAAGGGCAAACGAGCGTCAGCGCCGATCGCCTCTCCCTCTTCCTGTAGAGCGAAGTGCCCAGTATCCAGCAAATGAAACTCAAGGTTCTGCAAGTCGTGTTTGTAGGCATGAACATGTTTGTCACCTTATGCAGAAGGCAAGGTTCCGGGCGGTCCCAGAAGTTCGTCACCTATCTCAGCAGCAATGCGTTCAAATAGCGCCATGTCTGTTGATCCTGTCTCATCTACCGTCCCAGTTGCTGCAATCAACCGAGCAAAACCGCTGGGTGCAGCAACGACTAATGAACGCGACGGTGTATCACTGGATGTGGCAACCATGTGAGGTGTGCAAGGAGAAATGAGAAAGCTTTCACCAGGGGTTAGCACCACCTTGTTCTTACCCGCCCAGACAGTTAACTCTCCTTCCAGCACGTAGATTTGTTCGGAATAGCGCGTGTGGCGATGCAAGGGGGTTTGCGAACCCGGCTGGTTGTAGCCCTCGATTAGGTCGTACTGACCACCAGTTGTAGTGTGATCGGCAATGATGGTGATACGACTGCCTAAAAGCCAAAAAGATTGTGTCATGATGTTCCTATTGGCAAGTAATTGGTGTGATCAATACTCAAGCTTCTGACTCAAGTTGAGAAAGCGTTCATGAATGGCGCTGGCTTAATGGCAAGTCAGCGGCCATACTTTGCGCTGATTAGGCAGGGATGGGTTGCAGCCGTGATGCCAGAAATTGCGTGATGTAATTTGCGATAGTGAAGCGCTGCTGCGTTAGCGAAGCGACTCTGAAAGAGTCAGCGCAGATCGCATCTCCTTCCTCTTCCAAATCGTGAGGTTTAGGAATCACCACGCATCGACGGCTGGTGAGGATGTCAAGACTGAGTCTCTGGCAATGAGATGGTTGAACTTATCGCTCACAATCAAAAACCGTAAACGTCACTGTTTCGCTGGTGATGACTTTGTGAGCGGGGTCGGCTAGTTCGACCAACACCTTGTGTGGGCCAGGTTCCAAACCGACCAGGATAATTGTTTCGCCACTGGCATCGACAAAGTGCCACGGTGCATCATCGACGGTGATGTGAATATGTCCGATGCGCGGCGATACGTCCAGGGCACCTTTGCCAAATACTGGCAACACACGCAAGTTCTCCGTTCGGTACTGGATGAAGACGCGACCCTGTGCCAGCGGTTCGGGAAGCGGTGGATCGACGATCAGCTTGGGTGGGGCTTCGTTTTTGATCGCGATCAACGGTGATGCTCCGATAATATCCTTCGCACTTGGTGTGTGGGTGTTCATAGCGGTTAAGTACCTAAAAGTGATTTATATATCGTTTGGGTTTGTCGAAATGACACCTCTAGCGGGTCGCTGCCTTGATCGGTTGTTTCCACACGGCAGCAGCATAGAGCGAGTTCTCAAAATCGGGGGCAATATCGCCTGTGGTACGTGCCTCATGATGCGCCCAGTCCTCAAAGAACAAGTCGTGACTGATGCGCGATACGATTGCAGGTACGTCGCGACGGATGCTGTGTATATCACCGACTGGCAAGCCGAAGCTGACCAAACCAGCAGGATTAAATACGTGAATGTCTTTCAGATAAGGGGCAGTGCCAGGTACTTTTTCTTGATATTCGTGGGCGCTACCGAGGTAAGGGTGCATTCCCAAACCGTCGTCACGCAGATCTTCTGGTGGCTGGTAGCGATCGCGCCAGAGGGCAATATGCTGGGCAAAGTCAGCTAGCTCGGGACGCTTTGTTGGGTCAACGAAATAACCAGTACCAGCGATCGCAAAATCAAACTCGAAAACATCATCGTTCACCTGGATGGCAATGCGTTCGCCCTTGGCGGCGGCTTCCGCATCGCCCATTTTCCGTGCCGATTTCCAAGGTGCAGATAGGTGGATGTGGAAGTTTGGGAAAGCGATCGCTCGCTTAATCGAGTTCGGTGGTGGTGCGGTGCCTGCTTGATGAAAGCGCCAAGCCTGGAACCAGCGGGTTGCATCGGGTAGTTGGGGGTAGTTGTCGTAAGCACCCGGGTAGTCCCGTGCCCGAAGTGGTGACAGAGATGCGATCTCCGGCCGCCGTACAAATAGGTGTACTGCCTTAGCGCCCGATTCCAGCGCCACTCCTGCTGCATCGAAAGCTGAAGCCGCTGCACCCAGCACTGCCACCGTCTTACCGCGCAGTGCTTCAAAATCGATGGCATCGGCGGTATGTGCGTACAGCGTGCGTGGTAAGTCAGCCAGTACTGGAGGTATGGATGGACCACCACTGCCAGCCACGCCATTGGCGAAGATAATTTTGCGCGTCGTCTCCACCTGCGGGACACCGTTTACCTCAAGGTGTAGGCGGAAGAAACCTGCGGCTGGCTCTATCCGCACCAACTTCGTCCGGTAACGAACCTGAATACCGAGAAAATGCCGATACCAACTGAGGTACTCAGCCCATGACACTCTCCCAATCTGATCGATCTCCGCATAAGCTGCCGCACCGTGCCGCGCTTCGTACCAAGCTTGAAAGGACAATTCTGGGATACCCAGTTCTGGACCAGGCAGATTCTTCGGCGTGCGGAGCGTTCTCATCCGCGCTCGCGTCAACCACACGCCTGCATGAGCTTCGTCATCTGCTGCATCAATCTCCGTCACGCGACCGATCCCGGCACGCTGTAACGCAAATACAAAGGTGCTACCACTGCCGCTGCCACCGATTATCGTGACATTGTGATCGATGCCAGGGCGATCGGGCACCCAGTTTTCGGGAGCGGGACCGAGCAGGCGTAGTGCCTCGCGGGCAGCAAAATCGGGATTGGTCGTTGTTGTCATGTCGATCTCCTCAGATCTCGTTGCGATGGATGGAAAAATCGGAATGGTGGGTCTGCATTTGGTTGCCTTTGCTGTTTTTATGCTCAAGTGATTTGCACAGTTGAGTTCGCAAAGTGCATAGCACCCTCTAGCATGGTGTTCTCCGCAACGTGGGTGGTCAGAAAGCGGCGAATATGATCTGCGATCGCATCTCCTTCCTCTTCCAGGGCAAAATGTCCAGTATCGAGTAAATGCAACTCAACGTCTTTTAGGTCGCGCTGGTAGGGATAAGCGCCTTCGGCTGGGAAGATATAGTCGTTCTTACCCCAAACAATCAGAGTGGGGGGTTGATATTTGCGGAAATACTCCTGCCATTGTGGGTATAACGGTGGATTCGTGCCATAGCTATACAACAGCGCCAGTTGAATCTCACCGTTTCCGGGGCGATCGAGGAACAGCTGATCCATGTTCCAGGTATCAGGGCTAACTGCTTCAAGATTGCGAACGCCGTTGGTATATTGCCACTTCGTGGCTTCCAGGGTGACAAGGTATTTGAGCTTGTCAGCATTCTCAGGAGAACGGTCTTGCCAGTACGCCTTGATCGGGTTCCAAAATTCACGCAGACCTTCCTCGTAGGCATTCCCATTTTGGACGATTAGGGCTTCCACTCGTTCTGGATATTTAGCTGCAATGCGATAGCCAATGGGAGCACCATAATCCATTACGTAAAGGCTGTACTTCTTGAGATCGATCGCGGTAATGAATTTCTCCACGATCTGGGCTAGGCGATCGAACGTGTAGTCAAACTCATCCACAGTTGGCATCGAACTGTTGCCGTAGCCCGGATAATCGAGTGCAACCAGATGGAATCGATCGGCAAGCGCAGGCATCAGATTGCGAAACATGTGAGATGAGGTTGGGAAGCCGTGCAACAGGAGAATCGTTGGATTGCTGCGGGAACCCGCTTCTCGATAAAAGATATCTAAACCATCGAATGAGACTGTGTGAAATGTGGTCATGACTTGACTCCTTGTAACTTAGGGGATGAAATTGTGGCGTTTGCCAGATGTCATCTTGCTGAAGGCGCGGTGGTATTGCTGCTACGCTTTGAGCGATCGAGATTTAGAGGAGGTGATGGCACAAAGAAAGGTGCGTTTACCCAAGTTGGAACACAGTCCAGAGTTGTCTTGGTAGAGGCTTTGTGGATAGCACTAGCCTACGGCTCGCTTTGCTGCTACCGCGAGAACTAACGCTATCGCTATTGCCACCGAAGACATCCATGTTGTAGAAGTCTGAGAAATAGGTGTTTCGTTGTCCTCATTCTTCAACATTCATTTGATTCAGAACACTCAAGTTTGCTAAGTTAAGCTACGAGTTAGAGACGGTTTGAAAACGCTTAAATCTTGATACAGAGAGTTCTGATGTGAATGACCAATAAATTTGGCACGATTAGTAAATAAGTGGTGCTTGAATGAAATTTGGTACTGTGTCGCCAAGTTGTAGAGATATAAAGCCTCTGGCGTTTGAATGACGAAGCAATTAAATACGTTCCCACACCAACTCGAAAACCGTCTCAACACCATCACTCAAAACTGGCGGCGTCGAGAGCGTCACTCGGCTCTCACTTAGAGTAAAGGTGCGAACTAACGTTGTACCAACCCGATTAGGAATCGAGGCAATTTCGATCTGGTGAGTCACTGTGTTGCCGCTCAACGTATAAGTCCCAGCGTAAGCATTGAATGTCGTAAATGCTTGAGCAAGCTCTTCAACGGGTAGAGATTGCATCTGGGGACTCAGCGGCGATTGAACCTCTTGACTCAGCGGTGCGCGATCGCTTTTGGAAAACATCACCATCATATGACCATCTGATGTGTAAGTGATGTAGCCAACAGGATGAGTCCCATACACGTCTGGAGTCACCGTTCCATCAGTGTGAATAGCAGTTGCAGAAATTAACTTCCAAATGCCAATTAGCGGGTTATTTTGAATCGATGGTGTAGGCATATTGTTCAACTGTTGCTTTACAGTCTTCCGCTGGAGTAACAGGTTTCAACACAAAATCAAACTCGCTCGTGTAAAACGGTTTACTTTGATTGTGCGCCTTGAGTTCGTCTGGTGCTTCGTGCTTTTGCAATTGAACGATCGCCGATCGCACGGCAAAGGTTGTATCTGAATCCAGGTGAGGATCGCCAGCAATAAAAATTTGTGTTGTTAGCGAAGTGTACTCCGGGGCATTGACTTTAAAATGGATGTGAGCCGCCCGCCAGGGATGCCGTCCCAAGAGTCGCAACAACTCGCCAGATGGACCACTGGCTGGCACCTTGTAACCTATTGGCACCACGGTTTCAAACCTATACTTTCCACTCTTGTTCGTTTTGAAACGTCCCCGAAAGTTCCCCAACGACTGAGATGGATCTTGGATATCATATAATCCTTTGGAATTGGGTTGCCAAACATCAATCACAGCATTGGCGATCGGCTGACCGTTCACATCTAAAACCCTGCCTGACAGGAAAAGCGAATCTCCTTCTGCATCAATACCCAAGCGATCGCCCATCTGCCGTTCTGGTGCATTCGGCACATACAATGGTCCTTCTAAATTGCTTTCTGTACCGCGATGGGCATCGTGCAACAATTCTACCAACTCTGAGATCCCTATTAGATCCGTCAACATATGGATCTCTCCAGTGGGAATCTCTTGAGTGTGATGACTTGTCTGGTTGAGAAAATTACGTCCCTGCTGCAATTCTGATTCAGTCAGATTCACCTCACGCACAAAGTCATGCAAATGTCGAACCAAGCTCGTGTAAATTTCATACAGTCGCGGGTGAGATTTGCCGCGATCGCCATGATTAATAACAGCTTGAGTGATGGTATCAAGCGTGATGTTCTGCATGATTGAACTCCTTTTTAGTTACATTATTACGTTATTAATGATGGTTGTTTTACGGCGACTTCATTGTCAGGGGCTTCCATGTCAAGGGCAGCACCAAAACGATAATCATCACCGAATCCAAAATAGGGTCTGAAAACCAAGTAATGGTGTCCATAATTTGTCAGGTTATGGAGGTGAAATAGTGGGGTTTTACAGCAGGTTAATCTATCTCACATCCTGACGACGACTTTGCTCCTGGAAATAGTCGCGCCAACTTTCGGGTAACGATTCAAGTTGAGTAGCGCGGTGAAGTAACTCTGGATTGTTCTTTTCACGGGTATAAAGTTGAGTGATATCAGCAACCGTGATGTTGTTGTCATCCCGGCTCACCAACTCTAGAGTGTCTCCGGCTCCGACTTCGCCCTCTTGCAAAACACGGAAGTAAAATCCGGTGCGACGACTTGCAAGAAATCGTTTCACCATATCCGGTCGTCCAAACCGAATCCCCAGTTTGTAACAGGGTAGGCGAGGTTGTGTCACCATCAGTTTTACAGTGCCGCTCTCGAAGCGATCGCCAATATTCACTTCCTCTTCTCTTAGTCCAGTAATCGTGAAATTTTCACCAAAGATGCCTAGTGGGAACTCTGTGTCAGGCAATTCACTTCGCCAGTAATCGTAATGCTCGAACGGATAGACATAGACGGCTTTGTCTGCTCCACCATGAACGGTCAGATCGGCTTGCCCATCACCATCTAAATTAAGCGATCGCACCATCACCCGTTCGTTGACTGGTTCTTTGAAAATTCCAGTGCTAACGGTTTTTCCTTTCCAGGTCACTTCACGCGGTAGTCCGACGTTGACAGAAATGAGTTTCATCTTTAAATAATTGAGATCGTTAGTTCGGAACAGCAGTTGCTGCCTCTTGAATCAGTTTGGCAACCTCGTTGGGATGAGAGATAAATGGTACGTGACTGGAGTTGACTTCGATTGTCTTGGCACCAATTCGTTGAGCCATAAATCGCTGAAGCTTAGGGTTGATAGCTCGATCATTTTGAGTCACGAGGTACCAGGAAGGAATGGTCTTCCAGGCTATGGCATTCACTGATTGGTCAAACGCTGCGCTGGCGATCGGCTTTTGTGTTGCTGCCATTACCCGCGCCTCAGCCTCCGACACGTCCTGGGCAAAAAGATTGTGAAACTTTTCACGATCAATGTAGAGGAAATTTGCCGCATCAGACACAATTGCCGTACTGAGGGGAGCTGCTTCGTATCTGTGATTCAAGTCGCTCGTCTTTTCGCCTGCATCTGGTGCGAAAGCATTGACATAAACCAGAGCTTTCACTTGTGGGTTGCCAGCCGCCGCACCCGTGATCGCGTTTCCACCGTAGGAATGTCCGACTACAACAACGGAACCCTTCTGAGCATCAATCACCCGCTTAGTCACTGCAACATCCTCAGCAAGTGAAGAAAGCGGAATCTGCACAGCGGTCACTGTATAGCCATCCTGTTCCAAAAGTGGAATGACCTGTTGCCATGATGTACCGTCAGCGAAGGCACCATGAACGAGAACAATTGAGGGTTTGGAGTTCGGCGTTTGAGAGACCTGCTGTGCAACAACTGGTTCTGAACGACTCATCAATAAACTGACTACAACGCTGCCGACAAGTAGCAAAGCGAGCAAAATTCCTCGAACTTTTTTCTGTGTCAAAAACATAGCTAACATAACCTCTGTGATAATTTGTTAAATTGCTCCAGCCTTCCTGGAACATGAGCGATCGCTTTGACGGCTGCATCGAGTTCAGTTTGGCGGCGACCTGTGATAAAGACATAGGCACCTTCGGCGACGAAGCGCTTGGCAGTGGCAAGACCGATGCCGCTCGCACCGCCGGTGACAAGAGCGACTTTTCCTTCTAGTTTTTTCATAGGTTAATCCGATGGGGATTCTGGGTTTGTGTGAACCATTGAAGTGTTATCGGTTCTGTTGCATCACAGCTTTGAGAACACCAGATTTAACCCTTCAATCATTGTTGGATGAGTTAAAACGCCATCTCCTTTGATTGATCTGCTTAATGACGCTGCTTGAGACCTGCAATGAGGTCGGTCACTTGACGTTGAGCCTCTGCGCTCAGTGAGTCAAAGTCGTCTAAGAAGAATTGACGTTCTAGCGTTAACTTCCGGGTATTGAGCAACCCTTCGATCTGCCAACCTTCGTCGCGCTTCGT
>DATNPS010000271.1:0-4653 GCA_036703095.1 Crinalium sp.
GCCAATCCCAAGTGCAGGCACGGTCGGCCCATTCGCCCCAAGTGTAATGGTTTGCATGGTTCAACTTCACATAACTTAATACTTTCCTTATAGCAGTGATTTATCGGGTATGGATGCGGCTTAGGTATGGAGTTGGGTGTGTGGTGTAGGGTGTGGAGAATTGAGGTGAGGAAGGTGGGGAAGATGGAGAAGATAGGGAAGGTAAGGTTTTTTCTTCCTTGTCCTCCCCATCTCCCCTATTTCCCCCACCTTCCTTGTCCCCCTTGTCTCTCCTGACTCCTGACTCCTGACTCCTGACTCCTGACTCCTGCTATTCAAACTATTTGAGATCTCGTCCAAACGGAAAGAGTGCGATCGGGATTAGCTTGATGTGCTGGTTGGCGAAGGGGATGCCGATGATGGTGATATACAAAATGGCGGCATGGATGAGGTGGGAAACGGCGATGCCCCAGCCAAAGAATGCAATCCAGAGGACGTTAAAGATGATGCGGAGCGGGCTGTCGGCATTTTCAACCGTAACGATTTCTCGGCCAAAGGGCGTAAAGGTCGCAAAGCCCAACTTGATTGCCTGAAGGCCAAAAGGAATGCCGACGATAGTTAAGCATGTCGTAAGGCCACCCAGGATGTAGCCTAATCCGCTGACGAAGCCGCCAAAGATTAACCAGATGATGTTTCCGATGAGGCTCATGGTTTTAAGAGTGAATGAGGGGTTAGACGATTGAGTGATTAGAAGGAGCCAGGAGGCATTTAGAAGGGGCCAGGAGTCAGAATTGGGAAAGCAAAATCGAAATAATTCTGTTTAGCATTAAGGACTTCTCCTGACTTCTGGCTCCTGACTCCTGACTCCTGAATTAAATGTAATCTCTTGAACCGCGATCGCCTCTAGCTTCCTGCGCTCCCTTATCGTAGGGTAAGGAAATTCACCTGTTGCAATTCATCGGTTCAGACCTGGTTTAAAAATGACACCCAGCAATCTGTCGAATCAAGAGTTTTATTCAGAACACGGAAAATTAAGTCCGAAAATTGGTCTTCCGACTATTTTTCGGCTTGGACTGTTTCAAATGGGGTTGGGCATTATGTCCATCCTGACCCTGGGGTTGCTCAACCGGGTGATGATCAAGGAGTTGGCGATCGCTCCCACCCTGGTAGCCCTCATTTTGGCCGTGCCTTATTTTGTGGCTCCGGCGCGGGTCTGGTTTGGTCAACTGTCTGACTCTAAACCGATCCTGGGAACCCACCGCACGGGGTACGTGTGGATCAGTGCGGCGCTGTTGACGGTCGTAGCGTTCCTGGCCGTACAGGTGGTGTGGCAATTAGGAGCTAGTCTGCCCTCTGAAGGTTGTGCGGTGGCAGCTAGCGGCTGGGATGGACTGCGGGAGTTTTTCTTTCAGCCCAACTGTAGCCAAAGCCGAGGATGGGCGGGGTTACTGGCGATCGTTTTTGCGTGCTACGGATTGGTCGTGAGTGCCGGATCAACCCCCTTCGCGGCTCTGCTAGTGGATGTTTCTGATGAGGATAACCGTCCAAAACTGGTAGGCATTGTGTGGGCCATGCTGATTTTTGGCACCATCATGGCCGCAGGCGGCATTTTTGGTTCGCTGAGCACCATTTCGGTAGATGCCCCGATTGCCACCTTACAGCGGGTGATTAACATTCTGTTTATCGTGATTCCGGTGATCGTGCTGCTGCTGTCAATTACGGCTACGGTTGGCGTTGAGAAGAAGTTTTCGCGCTACAAATCGCGCTCCGTTCTGGTGAATCGGGAAGACCAGATTACGCTGGGGCGAGCTTGGAAGATTCTCACGGCATCGCGGCAGACGGGCGTGTTCTTCACGTTTTTGATTGTGATGACGATGGGCCTCTTCATGCAGGATGCTGTTTTGGAGGCGTATGGTGGCGAAGTGTTTGGCATGGCGATCGCTCAAACCACGCTTCTTAACGTCTTTTTCGGCGTCGGCACGATCGTCAGCATGACTATGACTGGTTTCTTGATTGTGCCGCGTCTGGGCAAGCAGCCAACTACCCGTCTGGGTTGCTTGCTGGTCGCGCTATGCACGGTGCTGCTGATTGTATCGGGGTTGGTCAAGAGTGGGGAACTGCTGCAATTCTCGATGCTGCTGTTTGGCTTGGCGGCTGGCATTACCACGACTGGAGCGATTAGTCTGATGCTCGACCTGACCGCTGCCGAAACCGCAGGTACCTTTATTGGAGCCTGGGGACTGTCGCAAGCCTGGGCACGCGGAATTGCTACCGTCAGCGGTGGAGTCGTTTTGGACATTGGCAAAACCTGGTTTGGGTCGTCGGTGTTTTCCTATGCTCTGGTTTTTGCGGCGGAAGGAATCGCGATGCTGATTGCTGTCGTGTTGCTCAGTCGGGTGAACGTGCAGGAATTTATCACCAGCGCCAAGGATGCGATCGCTACGGTGTTAGAAAGCGATTTGGACTAAGGATAGCGATCGCCGCACCCATTAATAACGTTGAAAACCAAAGGGGTGGGCCAGGGGGAGAACCCCTGCACCCCGTCCTCATACCAGGAGCTACGGCTGTATTTCTATACTTCTTGCAGCAGTAAGTTCGCGATTTGGAACACAATGGATTGGAACGATCGCAACACATTATGAACGACTTTTGGACAACCGTTGTAGATTTTGCGGAATCGGCGACTCATCGAGTTGGAGAGCAGCTATTAAAAGATTTCGGCCATGTTCAGGCATCTGAGAAGTCAGATGGCAGTTTAGTCACTAAATCTGACAAATGGGCAGATGAAGAATTGAGGGGGGCGATCGCCACTCAATTCCCCGATCACGGTGTGCTGAGTGAAGAAGTCGAACACATCTTCCCCGATACAGAATGGTGCTGGATCATCGACCCTCTGGATGGCACCACCAACTTTGCCAGAGGATTACCCATCTGGGGCATTTCTCTGGGCTTACTGTATCGAGGCACTCCGGTCTTCGGGTTTGTGCATCTGCCGCCATTGGGTCAATCCTTTCACGGCTTCTGGTACAGGGACTCTGGCTTGACTGGGCCAACGGGTGCCTTCTTAAACCACCAACCGATTCACGTTAGTGCCGATGCCATCAGCTCCAATCATTTCTTTAACCTCTGCGCTCGCAGTGTCGCAGCCCTCCAAAAGCCCTTTCCCTGCAAAATCCGGATGCTCGGTGTTGCCACCTACAACCTGCTCACCGTAGCCGCTGGAGCCACATTGGGAGGTGTCGAAGCTACGCCAAAAATTTGGGATATTGCGGCTGTTTGGGCGATCGTGCAAGCCGCAGGTGGCGTTTGGTTTCCCCTAGAATCTGACCCAATTTTCCCTCTCACTCCTGGGAAGGATTATGGCGATCGCCCCTTTCCTACACTAGTCGTCAGCCATGCTGACCTCATCCCCACCTTCCAACCCCTCGTCCAATTCCTGGGCGGTGTTACGGGGTGACTTCTTTTATAGTGATAAGGAGTGTTGCTAATTCTTAATAGAGCCTTTCTATGCCCCTGATTCGTATACCTGAACCCTGGCAGATGTCAGAACGGACGATCACGCCGGAAGCCGCATTTTTTAGTCGGCGGCGCTTTCTCAAGACATTGGTGGGGGTCGGTATTGCTGGCTCTGCTCTGCCCCTGTTGGGTTGCCAGAAACAACCGTCTGGCGAAAATCCAATCGTCGGCGTCAAAGCCTTAAACGCGTCTCCCAACTCGGCCTTTACTGACGCTGGACGCCCTGTGACCAATGAAAATCTGGCTGCCACCTATAACAACTTCTATGAATATGGCGGCACCAAATCCATCTGGACAAAAGCACAGGCATTGCCGACAAAGGATTGGAAAGTTGAAGTGACGGGATTGGTTAATAACCCGCGTGCCTATGATTTGGATGACCTGATGACGAAATTTCCGCTAGAAGAGCGGATCTACCGCTTCCGCTGTGTAGAAGCGTGGGCTATGGTGGTTCCCTGGTTGGGGTTTCCCATGAAGGCGTTGATGCAGGATGTCGAGCCGTTGCCCGATGCGAAGTTTGTTCGCTTTACGTCGTACTACAATCCTCAAATCACGAAAGGCCCTGCGTTTCCTCCATCGCAGTTTCTCCCATTTCCCTATACCGAAGGTCTGCGGATTGAAGAAATGGCCAATGACCTGGCCTTTTTTGCAGTCGGTGCCTATGGACACACTCTGCCTAAACAACATGGTGCGCCGATTCGGGCGGTGTTGCCCTGGAAGTATGGCTTTAAGGGAGCGAAATCGATTGTCAAGATTGAGTTCATTAGCACTCGACCCGCTACCTTCTGGAATCGGATCAGTCCGGGTGAATACAAGTTTGAGTCGAACGTAGACCCTACGGTTCCCCATCCTCGCTGGTCGCAAGCTAAGGAGCGGCTAATTGGCCCCGAATCGGAGTTTGACTGGAAGGAAGTCCCGACGCAGAAGTATAACGGCTATGGGGAGTATGTAGCTAGCTTATACGCATAAGGTTTTAGCAAATAAGAGAGGGCATGGGAGAAGCTTATGCCCTCTCTTATTTGTAGTGAAGTGGTGCGATCGCCTTCACAGTAATAACCTTCACATTAATAAGACGTGAATTCGACGAATGAGCTTTTGGGAGAGTGGCGCGTCGCGCACGCAAAATTGGGCTATCGAATTCACGTTAATAAGAGGTAA
>DATNPS010000274.1:0-5186 GCA_036703095.1 Crinalium sp.
CCGTCACTCCCAGGGCAATCCCCAAATTGGTCAGTAGCAGCTGAAATGCAAACGCCATCAGCAACCCAATAATGAGAGTTGTGAAAACCTGGGGAGCGGTTTGTAACATCATCTTATGCCCACTACGCCTAAATCTATAGAGTACAAGCTGGAATTCTGGGCGTCGTCTGGCTAAAAGAAGATTTCTGGCGATGAAAGGATAGAAATCACAAAGGTGAGGAGATTCTTCCTGAAAAAAGCACTAAGTACCTTTGTATTATCAAATACTGAAACGCTTCATATTAGGTTAGTTCCTCTGGTAGAAGCTCTTTCATTTACTTCCTATAACCTGAAAGATAGCCAATGAGATAGTCGTAGCAAATTTATTGTGTTCCTTAGGAAGGTTTGCTGTGGCTGAATTACAAAAAATAAGTGCTTTTAGTCACCTTAAAGGAGATACTTTAACCTTTATTTCACCACTGCTCAGTACCGAAATGTAGCATTTAATTGTGATCTTTAGTAAGTTTAATCAGTATCCTAATAAAGTTTATTTGGTCAAACACAATGATTTTGCTTTTTCTTTAAGAATCTGTTGATTTAAGAGTTAATCATAGTTTTAACTCAATGAAATAGTTAGACATCACTTTATTTTTCCTAACACAAAAATGATAAGCCTTCAGCACTAAAAACATTTCTTATGGTGGAAGCTGATGAGTCTTGAAAAAGCTATTTTGCAGTTAACAAGCAAAACAATGACTTCAATCCGAAAAACTTACATTGATATATCCGTTAAGCGACGTCACCAACCAACATGAAAAACAATAACGCCGATACTACGTTTCGCAGAGAAGAATATAACAACTTATCATCCAATAACGGAAATCAAGTTTCAAAGCAGCCCGATTCATCAAAATCAAAATCTTCACTCTATTTATCTGATCCTAACTTCACATCTTTTGAAGCGATTTCTTCTGGCAAAGCGGCTATAGAAGATCCTGATCTGATTTGTTTATCTCATTTACGCTGGAACTTTGTTTATCAGCGACCTCAACATCTCTTAACTCGTTGTGCCCAAAGGCGACGAGTTTTCTTTATTGAAGAACCCATTTTTCAAGCCAATACGGTTCCTCATTTAGAAATTAATAGTCCATCTCAAAATGTGTGGGTCGTTGTTCCCCATTTACCAACCAGTTTGAGTGAAATCGAAATCGATGCCGCTCAGCAGCAGTTAATCGATACCCTGTTGGCAGAACACGAAATTCATCGATACATCTGCTGGTATTACACACCCATGGCGATCGCCTTTACCCATCACTTAAAACCGATCGCCACCATTTACGACTGCATGGATGAGCTATCCGCGTTTAAGGGAGCCTCTCCGGTGATGAAAAGCCAGGAGGTTGAGCTATTCCGCCGTGCAGATTTAGTGTTCACGGGTGGACACAGTTTGTATGAAGCCAAGCAAGACCAGCACCCGCATGTTTATGCGTTCCCAAGCAGCGTGGATGTGGCTCACTTCGCTCAGGCGCGAACCACGACAACCGATCCCGACGATCAGGCATCGATTCCGCATCCTCGACTGGGCTTTTTTGGCGTAATCGATGAGCGAATGGATCTCAACTTGATAGCGGGCATCGCAGAGTCCCGACCTGATTGGCATCTGGTCATGATTGGCCCTGTCGTTAAGATCGATCCGGCTAGCTTACCGCAGCGAGATAACATCCATTACCTTGGGGGCAAGACCTATCAAGAGCTACCCGCCTATCTAGCTGGCTGGGATCTGGCGATGCTGCCCTTTGCGCGCAATGAATCGACTCAATTTATCAGCCCAACCAAAACCCCCGAATATTTAGCCGCTGGTAAACCTGTTGTATCAACCTCCATTCGCGACGTCGTGCGTCCTTATGGACAACAGCAGATGGTTCGCATTGCCGATACGGTAGATGACTTCGTTGCGGCGGCTGATGCGGCGATGCGTGAAGATACGCCAGAATCCGGCTGGCTCAGTCGCGTAGACGCATTTTTGCAGCAGATCTCCTGGGATCGCACCTGGGCGTCGATGCTAAAGCTAATGGACGAGGCGATCGCAGCTACCCATCAGCCATCCCATGAAACGAATGGAAAAGCGGCTCAGTCCAACGGATATGGTCAGGCCCCTGCGATCGTTACCCGCGAATTTCTGTTTGATTACCTGGTCGTTGGAGCCGGATTTTCAGGCAGCGTAATTGCTGAACGATTAGCGACTCAATCCAATAAAAAAGTATTGGTGGTCGATCGCCGTAATCACATTGGTGGCAATGCCTACGACCATTACGACAAAGCAGGAATTTTGGTACACAAATATGGGCCACATATTTTTCACACCAATTCGCGTGAGGTGTTCGAGTACCTATCAAAATTTACAGAATGGCGATCGTATGAACACCGCGTTCTAGCCAGCGTCGATGGCCAGCTTGTACCGATGCCGATTAACCTCGACACGATTAATAAACTCTATGGACTGAGTTTAAACTCGTTCCAGGTGGAAGAGTTTTTAGCATCCTTAGCAGAAGCACGAGATCCTATCGTGACATCAGAAGATGTGGTGGTCAGTAAAGTAGGACAAGTGCTGTACGAGAAATTTTTCCGGGGCTATACCCGCAAACAGTGGGGACTTGACCCATCAGAACTCGATCGCTCCGTGATTGCCCGCATCCCAACTCGCACCAATCGAGACGATCGCTATTTTACCGATACCTACCAGGCGATGCCGCTGCACGGCTTCACACACATGTTTGAAAACATGCTGTCTCATCCCAATATCAAAGTGATGTTGAATACTGACTATCGCGAGATCGAACGCGGTATCCCCTGCCGTGAGATGGTGTATAGCGGGCCAGTGGATGAATTTTTTGAGTATCGCTATGGAAAGTTGCCGTATCGATCGCTTGAGTTCAAACATGAAACGATCAACAAACCTGTGTTTCAACCTGCTCCGGTAATCAACTATCCCAACGAACACCTGTATACCCGAGTCACGGAGTTTAAATATCTGACAGGCCAGGAACACGCTAAAACCAGCATCGTGTACGAGTTTCCTCAAGCCGAAGGCGATCCATACTATCCGGTACCCCGCCCCGAAAATGCAGAAATCTACAAGAAATATAAATCCCTGGCCGACATCACACCAAACATACATTTCGTAGGGCGATTAGCAACGTACAAGTACTACAACATGGATCAATGTGTCGCGCAAGCGCTGACAGTTTACAAGCAAATTGCCAGTAAACAGCGACTAGAAACCGTTGGATAAATAGGGGGATTGGGGGCAAAGCCCCCAACCCGGAGTTCTACCCCTGCACCCCGTCCTCATTAGATGACTACGGCTATGCCAAATTTTGTAGATTCGTAGGTTGGGTTGAGCAGCGCGAAACCCAACTGAATTAGAAAGGTTGGATTTCCTGCGTCAACTCAACCTACAAAAGTCATTAGCATTCTCTAACGTTGCCGAGTTAATAACGCACCCTACAGAAATACAAATTGGGAGAAAGTGAATGAGTCTGGAAATGTGGGCTGGCGTAGAGTGTACGGTTAATCGAGTCGGGGATAGCTATTTTGATCAGTTAGAGCGGAGTGGTCATGCAACTCGATTAGAGGATCTCGATCGCTTTGCTGCATTGGGTATTCGAACTATTCGGTATCCCGTATTGTGGGAGCGAGTTGCACCAAATGGACTGGAACAGGCGGAGTGGGGGTGGGTTGACGAACGGTTAGAACGGTTACGTAAGTTAGGGATTCGTCCCATCGTAGGATTAGTCCATCATGGTAGCGGGCCTCGTCACACTAGCCTGGTTGATCCCAATTTTCCAGAAAAACTGGCTCAGTTTGCGCATGCGGTGGGCGATCGCTATCCCTGGATCACCCACTACACCCCAGTCAATGAACCATTAACCACGGCTCGATTTAGTGGACTGTATGGACATTGGTATCCGCACGGTCAAGATGAATTCACGTTTTCGCGTGCGCTAGTGAATGAGTGTCGGGGAACCGCGCTGGCCATGCGGGCGATTCGACAGAGTAATCCCGATGCTCAGTTAGTGCAGACAGAAGATTTAGGGAAAGTATTTAGTACACCGTTGCTGCAATACCAGGCAGAGTTTGAAAACGAGCGTCGCTGGTTGTCCTTTGACCTGCTTTGTGGTCGCATTAATCCAAAGCACTGGATGTGGACTGTCTTACAAAGTTGGGGAGTTGGACAGGCTGATCTGGAGTGGTTTCTGGAGAATCCCTGCCCACCCAATATTTTAGGAATTAACCACTACCTGACCAGCGATCGCTTTTTGGATGAACGGTTAGATCACTATCCCGTAAATACGCATGGTGGTAACGGTAAACATGCATATGCCGATATCGAAGCAGTACGGGTTTGTGTAGAAGGAGCCGCCAGTCCGGCAGATTTACTGCGCGAAACCTGGGAACGCTATCACCTGCCGATCGCAGTTACTGAAGTGCATTTAGGCTGTACCCGTGAAGAACAACTGCGCTGGTTAAAAGACGTATGGGATGCCGCTCAACAGCTTCAGCAGGAAGGCATTGATATTCGAGCCGTAACAGCCTGGTCGCTGCTCGGTGCTTACGACTGGAACAGTTTGTTGACCCGGAATCACGGGTATTACGAACCGGGTGTGTTTGACATGCGATCGCCTACCCCGCGTGCGACAGCGATCGCATCAATGGTCTGCAAACTGTCTCAAGGTGAAGAATACAAGCATCCTATTTTAGAGATTCCAGGCTGGTGGCAGCGGCCCGAACGGCTGTTATATCCACCCGTGAGCCGCACTGGTGCCGAAGAGTCTGCAATTCCAGTATCCCAGCCTGGGAACGCTCCACGCCCATCGCGATCGCTTCTGATCACTGGAGCCACCGGAACGTTAGGACAGGCATTTGCGCGAATCTGTGAAATTCGCGGATTACCCTACCGTTTGCTAACGCGACAGGAGATGGACATCACCAACCCACAGCAGGTCGATCAGGTATTGAATAACCTGCAACCGTGGGCCGTCATCAATACAGCTGGATATGTGCGTGTCGATGATGCAGAGCGAGAGCCACATGTCTGTCGCCTGATTAACGCTGACGGAGCCGCGATTCTAGCCGATGCCTGCGTGCGACACGAGATTGCACTGGTCGCGTTTTCGTCAGATCTTGTCTTTGATGGCACTCAGCAA
>DATNPS010000517.1:0-8027 GCA_036703095.1 Crinalium sp.
GATGTTGGGAAAGTGGCGCGAGGCATTACCAAAGGAGATACCCGCCGATTAGAAGACTTTTTGATCGACGTTCGTTCTTCGATCGCTAAGGACGTATGCAATTGTGGGGCGACAAGTTGAAGGAACAGTAGAGAGTCAGTCATTCTCATTTTGAAACCGATTGCGGGTTGGACGCGTCCAACCCGCAATCAGGGAGTGCCACTGATTTGCATACTGAGAATTGCTGGTAGAAGGCAGGAGGTATTTACATCCATTTAATAAATATGCATAATGCATACATGTTTATAGAATAAAGTGTTTCCAGATGAGCGACGAACGGACATTGAATCTCTTAGGTGCTTTGGCCCTCAGCCTTGTCGATGCCTTAGATTCTGTAGTTGATGTGAATGCGGGATATGGAGGCGAGGCTCCTGCTGCGCTGGTGACACTGGGTGCAGAACCGGGACTCTCGATCAATGCGCTGCGACAAATTTTGAATCTCTCTCATCCTGGAACCGTTCGCCTGATCGATCGCTTGGAGGCTCAAGAGTTAGTTGAGCGGCGATCGGGTGCAGATGGCCGAACGCTGGCTTTGTTTTTAACCGATGCCGGGTATCAACGACGCCAGGCTATTTTGACAGAACGGCGGCAGCAGTTGCAGTTTGCGGTGAACGCGTTAGACGCTAGCGATCGCGAACAGTTGACCAACCTCCTCGAAAAGATGCTCGCTGCAATGACAACCAATGAGCTACGTGCATTTGCCATTTGTCGTCTTTGTGAAGAAGAAGTGTGTCCGGGCGATCGCTGCCCCGTAGAGCAAAAATATTGCCAGCTTGTGAACCATGAGTAACATCATCCTTGCCCTCAGTTATGCCTTTTGTTGGGGAGTTGGAGTAACGCTTACCAAAATTGCTCTTTCGGCGATCGGGGCCAGCACGCTACTCGTGATCCAACTGTCGGCCAGTGTTTTGCTGCTGGGGATCGTTTGTTATGTGAGAGATCGCCAATTGCCTTTCTCCTGGAGGCATCTCAAATATGGAGCAGCGGGGATTTTTGAGCCAGCCCTGGCTCATATGTTTGGTATTTTTGGCGTGCAGATGACAACTGCTAGTAATGCAACATTGATTGTTGCATCAGAAGTAATTCTGACGATTGTGTTTGCAGCGCTATTCTTGGGTGAACGATTGACATCAATGAAGGTACTTCTGGCAGCCATCAGTTTTTCAGGTGTGCTGCTGTTGATGTTCAACGACGCTGAGGGTGCAAATCATACATCGGTCATTGGAGATCTACTGGTATTGACTGGTACTATCTTTGCGGTGTGCTATGTGCTCTTTAGCAAAAAACAGATTGAAACAGCAAATCCGTTGTATCTAACCTCATCACAACAATTCGTCGGTTTAATAGTGACGGTGTTTTGCTTTAGTGTGCTATCCATGATTAATCCAATCTATGAAATAAACGCTGCAAACATTTCACTATCGTTCTGGATACTTGCCATCGTCTCCGGCATTATGCAATACGCGTTGGCTTTCTTTCTCTATCTCACAGCCTTGAAAAATACTCCGGTCAGCCATGCTGCATTTTACATTGCACTGATTCCTGTTTTTGGTGTGACTAGCGCAATTGTGATCATTGGGGAACAGCCGAGCTTTGCGCAATGGGTAGGAGGCTTGCTAGTTATGGCATCATCATATGGTGCAAACCGGCTGAAGTCCTTGTGTTGAAGTCTTGTAATGAACGTGAATTGATGTCGGCTCAGGTGGGGCGATCGCCACGATACGTTCTAAGGGTCTACGCACAATCTTTCTCAAGAGAGATACCAATACATAATGACTAGACTCTACTGGAGAGGACATATAGTATTAACGTCAGTAGTATTAACATCAGGTGCGAATGCACGATTAAAATCAGCGCGTTAATGTAGGAACGCTATATAGCGATGCCAACTGAAATTTAAACGGGGTGCAGGGGTGGAATCCCTGAGGGGGGACATAGTTCCCATCCCCACTGTTCACAATCTATTTGTGAACGCTATAGAGAGGTTTTAGAATCAGGATTTAGCAGAATGGATTTCAAGCAACTAGGCAATACAGACGTTAAGGTTAGCGCGATTGGATTAGGCGGGATGCCTCTATCGCTCAGCAATAGACCACCGGAACCGCAGAGCATTGACGTCATTCATCGTGCTCTCGATTTGGGCGTGACGCTAATTGATACCGCTGATTCTTACTGCAAAGATGAATCCGATAAACATCATAATGAGCGATTAATTCACAAAGCGCTCAGTCAATATTCAGGCAATACCGATCACATTGTAGTAGCCACAAAAGGCGGTTTAATGCGGCCTGACGGCTCATGGACTCAAAATGGTGATCCCAATCATTTGCGACAAACGATTCGAGAGAGTTTTGAGGCACTGGGTGGCCATAAACCGATTGACGTATGGCAATATCACGCTCCAGATACTCATTTTTCAATCGAAGAATCGTTAACACCCGCGAAAGAAGCCGTTGAGAAAGGGCTGATTCGATTTGTAGGTGTTTCTAATTTTTCGGTGGAGCAAATTAAACGTGCTCAGGATGTCGTCGAAATTGTTTCTGTGCAGAATCAATACAATCCCTGGCATCGTCAACCTGAGTCGGATGGCGTTTTAGAGTATTGCGAACAGGCTGGATTAACGTTTTTACCGTGGAGTCCATTAGGAGGAAGCAGCCGATTCAAACGCTTAGATGAATTTCCAGCGTTGATGCAACTGGCTCGTGAGAAAAACGTGTCTGTGTATGTGATTGTATTAGCGTGGCTACGGGCAAAATCTCCCTGTATCTTGCCGATCCCCGGTGCGAGCAGGCCAGCCAGCATCGAAGACTCTGTTAAAGCAGTCCAGGTTCAGCTATCGTCGGATGAGGTCATCGCGATTGACCAAGGAACATCGGTTTAGAAATGGGTAAACGAGCGCTACTATATGTCAACCGTCATGCTCGCGAGGGACAGGGTAGCCTAGCTCAAGCGATTCAAGAGCTGCATGCCCTGGATTTTGAGCTATTGCCTGTTCCAACTCCCGACATCGAACAGCTATCAAAGGCCATTCGCCAACATCAAGATCAGCTTGATCTGGTGGTGGTCGGGGGTGGGGATGGAACGTTTAATGCGATCGCCGATAGCTTGATTGAAACTCAACTGCCATTGGGGATGCTGCCACTTGGAACCGCCAATGACCTGGCCCGCACATTGGGCATTCCCACCTCCATTCCAGAGGCATGTCAGGTGATTGCGACCGGACACCCTCACCCGATCGACATGGGATGTGTGAATGGCAAGCATTTCTTTAACGTTGCCAGTATGGGGCTGAGCGTTCAGATTACGCAACAGCTTTCCAGTCGGGTAAAACGCCGATTTGGCAGTTTGGCTTATGCGATCGCCGCCCTGCAAGCCATCTGGAAAACTCGCCCCTTTCATGCCGAAATTCGCGTGAATGGTGAATTCATTCCGGTGAAAACGGTTCAGATTGCCGTGGGAAACGGTCGTTATTATGGCGGTGGAATGGCGATCGCTGAAGATGCCACGATCGATGATCAGCAGCTTGACCTCTACAGTTTAGAAATTAAACATTTGTGGCAAATTGTGCCGCTGATTCTAACCATCCAACAGGGACAACAGGCCCTGCTGCCGTGGGTGCGCGATTTGCGCAATCAAGAGATTGAAATTCGCACGGCTGAACCTCTGGCGATTAACACAGATGGTGAGATCACCACTCATACGCCAGCCAAATTTCACGTTGTTCCCCAAGCGCTATCGGTCATTGTGCCAACGGTATCCGAGACGAGTTGAAGTGGCATCTATGTGGTTACCCAATAGAGCGTTTGATTGCTACAAATCGCAGTCTGCGATAGTCGATGCTCCAGGCATTATTTTGATAGCGAGTAGGCCGCAACTGGTCTTCTACCGATCGAATCACACCGTGCTGTTGTTCTGCTGATAATCCTGCCAGCAAGGGACTGGCAAACATCTGTAGCCAATTGGCGACGCCTTCGGTTTCATCCAGCGTGACAGGCCGATCAAATAAAACCGCATAAACGACTTCAAATCCACCCTGCTCTAAGCGAGTGGTATACTCGCCAACACTCGGAAAATACCAGGGATTGCGAACTGCCGGATTGTCATACCCTAATGCCTTCAAAGCGGCATAAAGGGCTTGCACCACGCTGTCAACATTGCCTTTGCCACCCATCTCGGCTACAAATCGGCCACCGGGCTTCAGCGATCGATAGACCGATTGGATTACGGCATCCGGCTCTAAGATCCAGTGCAGCGTTGCATTCGAAAACACCGCATCGAGTGGATGATCAATTTCGAAATGACGGGCATCCGCGATCGCAAATTGCAGCGCTGGATAATTTTGACTCGCCTTCTCGATCATGCTGGCGGCGGCATCCATGCCAACTACCTGTGCTCCCGATTGGGCGATCGCATCTGTGAGTTGACCTGTGCCGCAACCTAAGTCGAGAATGTGTTCTCCAGGCTGTGGAGCCAGTAATTCCAATACATCGGTGCCATATTGCCAAACGAACGCGTGCTTGCCCTCATAAAGGGCTGCATTCCATTGATTCTTTACCATACGTTGTGTGAAGCTCTGCTGAGACGGATAATTTACTTATTCACCACACTAAAAAAGATGACTGTAAAAGTCCAATACTTTCTTTGGGGTTCATTAATACATAGAACATATCGACAACAGTAATCCTCATTTCGAAACCAATTTTGGGTTTGGCGCGCCAAACCCAAAATTTTTGGCAGTGCAAGCCTGTGGCGAACTTGCCTTGACACCATTGCGAGTTTGGTGCGCCTGTCGGCGTGCAAAACTCGCAATCAGTTTCCAAATGAGAACCGCCGATACGGGACACAATCACATCAGTGCAGTTGGGATGTCACTTAGAATTTATATTTTGCGAACTCAGTTTTAGTAAAAATTGAAGAGTTTTTCAAACAGCTACTTCTTCACAAGAATCTCATTATTTCTCTTTATCTTATAGACATAACAGTAGGAGTAATATACTTCATATCACACGGTGCATCAGAATTCAGATGTAATTAAATCGTTGTGAGGTGAAACTTTTCTTAAATCTTTCATAGGTCTCAACTGAGTTTCTAATCACTAAATTCGCCACAAGTCTAATTGCGTGATTAAGCCTGAAACTCTTACGTTCTAATTCACTTAATATGTTCTTTTTTGATGGCGATCGCGTTTATGAACATGCAGATTAAATAGTACCCTACTTGACATACAGGCGATCGCTCTCGGTTAAGAATCGGGAGGATAATGTTATGCCGGATCAACTGCCTGGATCTCGTGAACTGTTATTCGCAAGTGACAATAATTCCTTTACGTCAATTCCTCCATCTGCCAACATACAGAACAACTTGCTTTCGAATAGTCAAACGGCCAATATCAATGTCACGTATCACAACTTTACACCTCAGGCAAAAACGGCGTTTGAGTATGCCGTTCAGATCTGGGAATCGTTGATAGCCTCACCTGTACCCATTGAAGTTGACGCGTATTGGGAACCATTAAGTCCAAGTGTCTTGGGTGGCAGTGGCCCTAACTATTTTGTCAGGAACTACCAAGGGCTACAGCCCAATACCTGGTATCCGTCTGCTTTAGCTAATAGTCTAACAGGTAAAGATTTGAAACCTGATAGTGCTGATATAACCACTAGTTTAAGCAGTACCTCCAACTGGTATTTTGGAACGGATGGAAACACTCCAGCGAAACAACATGACCTGGTTACGGTTGTCCTACATGAGCTATTGCATGGTTTAGGAAACACGGCCTTGATGCAATACTCGAACGGGCAGGGCGGATGGGGACTTAGTCTCACAGGGTCTCCTACAGGATCTCCCAGCATTTACGATCGCTTTACCGAAAATGGCTCAGGGCAACCGCTGATCGATACCAATCTATTTCCTAACCCTTCGTTTGCGCTCGGAACTCAACTCACCAGCAATAACCTGTTCTTTGATGGCCCCAATGCTGTAGCTGCCAATAATGGAATTAGACCCCAACTCTATGCTCCTAGCCAATGGCAACAAGGTTCCAGCTATACCCACCTGGATGAGTATGCTTATCCGGCGGGCAGTTTAAATTCCTTAGATACTCCTTTTCTCAGCACGGCTGAATCGAATCATTATCCAGGCCCAATCACCCTTGGAATGCTTAGAGATATGGGATGGCTGAAACCTATCCTGCCAACCATTACCCTTGCCGTTTCCCCTAGCACTGTGTATGAGGACGGTAAAGCCAATCTCACCTACACCTTTACCCGCACTGCATCTACGATCGCTCCTCTGACTGTTTATGTGAATGTGGACGGCACTACTACCTTACCAGGTTTATCGGACAGCGATTACACCATCAGTGGCGGCACCTTCTCTGGAAATAGCGGAACCGTTACCTTTGCAGCGAATTCATCCACCGTTACTCTGGTGGTTAATCCCACGGCTGATATCACAGTCGAGCCAACTGAAACCATCACCCTGACCCTGGCTAGCGATCCACTCTATATTGTAGGCACCACTGGAACTATTACAGGAGTGATCAAGAATGATGATTTTATCGGGACTGCCGGGCGTGACATTCTTGTCGGTACTCCTGGAAATGACTACCTGAATGGACAGGGTGGCAATGACACTCTTTCTGGCCTGAGCGGCAATGATGTCTTAATTGGAGGCAATGGAAAAGATACGTTAACGGGAGGCCGAGGTGCCGATCGCTTTGTCTTTTCAGGATCTACACTGCACAGTGCAATGCAGACATCCGTGTTGCGGGGGCGCGACCGCATTACAGATTTCAACGTCAGTGAAGGCGACAAATTCAAACTTGATTTTGATAATAACCTGAGTACGGTAGAGCGACCGAGGAAGCTCTTTAATGCAGGTCAGCAGCATGGCAGTTTGATTCAGGCGATTCGATCGGCGTATATCGATAAAGACCCACGCAGTCCTGGTCGTCAAGTGCTGAAAGCAAATGAAGATGTGTTCTTCAAACTGGGAAGCCGCACCTATCTATCCGCTAACGATCGCAGCAGTCCATTTTCGTCCACAAGCGATCTGGTGGCTGAGGTCACGGGAATTCACTTCAAATCTGGAGACATTGGACGAAGCGTGTTAAAAGTCGCAAATTACTTCATCTAATGCGAATTCGATAGCGCCATTTCTGCTGCGCGCCACGCAGCAGAAATGGCGCAAAAACGTGCCTCCTGCGCCGCTCAGAGTACGTTTTTGCGCCTTCATCGAATTCACGTTCATCCGAGATTGCTATATGATGCTGATTGGTCATAAAGTACTCCGAAAGAAGGAGAGAATGATCAATCTATCTATGTCGAACGAGGGACGATTGTGGTGAAATGGCGCTGGTTCTTACCTGGCTTCCTTGGTGTGTTTTTGATGGGCGGTGCTGCCCAAACCGATACTGTCATCGATTGGCATTTTGATCGCGATCGCAATCAACTTGAGTTTAGAACTGACGAGTACGTTCAACCCAGCGTTCAGCTCATCTCCAATCCCACTCGCTTAGTCATTGATTTGCCAGGAATTGTCTTGGGGCATCCTCTTGTCAATCAGCCCGTAGGCAATGCCATCCAAGAAGTTCGCATTGGGCAATTTAATCCCTACACGACTCGCATCGTGGTTGCGCTTGACCCAGGCTATACCCTCGATCCCAATCAAGTGAAAGTTCGTGGCGATTCTCCGAGCCACTGGCAAGTTCAACTACCCAGCCCTCAACGGCTATCAGACGATTCAGTTTCGGTTTCGCCAGACCAACCGGATAGCCAAACCATTGGCGTGATTCAACCCCAGATGCCACCTACCCTAAATCCACGAGAACGGTTTGCCGACGTGGTTGCCCTCCAGTCACCTCTGGTTGATCTGCAAACGCAGATCCAATCGGTCATGGGGCAATACAATTTCCTGCAATCGGGCATGTTCTTTCTGGATCTGGAAACAGGAAATTACGTCAATGTGGGGGGCGATCGCGTTTTCCCGGC
>DATNPS010000275.1:0-11930 GCA_036703095.1 Crinalium sp.
AGGCGGTAAGTCTGCTTCCGCCTGCATCAGTTTTAGTAGCGCTACTCGGTCTAGCCACTGCCATTCCTGAGCTTGAGCGATCATGCGCTGCAAGAAGGGGGGATGGTGAAGGGGGCCTAACCAGAGCGGCCCGCTAATGACGAGCGATCGCCCATCGTGCGGACAATCGACCCGGCCTAACTTAAGCCAGGAGAGGGTTTGATAATTGCCGCAGTTGTGACAGTACCCCAGAAATCCATAATTTTGAAGCGCTAGAACGGGATGTGCGACTAACCGTACCATCACCCGATACACCTGACCTGCAAACAGCGAAAACACAGGCTCGATGCCCAATCCCTTACTCGCAGCCTGCTGCTGAAGATTGCCAATTAATAACCGCAATCCCTGTTCATGAGCCGCCGGATGAGAACGGGCATAGGCTCCGTAAGTGCTGAGACAGCGCATTGGCGCATGACCCGTGGCCGATCGCCCATCGGTGCTGGTGAGATACAGCAACCCGTTCACAGCAGGTGCCCACAAGCAGGTGCTGAGGTACGGAGCCGGAGAGCCAAAGCAATCTACGTCAACCAGGTCATAAAAATCGTGCTGGTTATAGCACTCAAAGAAAACCCGATTGGCATCGTCATACGTGATTTGAGCGTGATGAGAGGCGATCGCCTCCTGTAAATTGATGGTCAGAACTGTCTCCAGGTCAGGATTACTATCATTTGCCCAAACCCAATCTGCTCCACTTTCCAGCCAGTAGCGGAGCGATCGCACCCCACATCCGGCCATGGCATCGAGTACTCGCAACTGTCCTCGCTCTGAGCGATACACGGCTGCGGCCAGAACGCCTAAATCTCTGGCGAGCCGGCTGTCTACCCGATAGAAGGCATTGCCCACCTGAAACGTGGTGTTGCCCTCCGTCTGGTGGTCTGTGTGTTTGCCTGGATTGAAACTTGTGTGGGAAATATCCACCTCCATCTCCACAAAATCTGCACATCTTACGTTTAGGGTATGGCAGTATCGACCGACTCAAACTCCGTGAGACAGGGTTTTGAGTTGAACACAACGGTTGTGAAGATTTGCAGGAGGTATTGCAAGCGTGCGAAGAACGTTCACTCTTTCGCTGGTTTTGGGGATGATGTCGCTTCTAGTGGCCTGTGCAAATCCCAGTGGAACGGCTCCCACTAATGATCCGGCGAATGCGCCCGGCGGAGCCACTGACCCTGCTGCACCTTCTCCAAACGGGATGTCTGACCCTGCTGCCCCGTCTCCCAATGGCATGACGGCACCCGCTTCCCCTGGCTCCTAGCCTTTCAACAAGATGTCAGATTCAACTGACCAGAGTCCCTTTTGTAAACTCATCTGTGAGGAATTACGCATGAACATGCAAACCCGCTTTATTGCGCTGAAAAAGTTCTCTGCGCTGGTAGGAATTGCAGGCGCTAGCGTTCTCATCAGTAGTTTTCCTGCATGGTCGCAGTCGGCTCCGACGTCTGGAACGTCAGGAGAAGCCTCGACTCAGGTTGCTCAAGATTCAACGTCTGGTACGGGTTCACAAATCGAACTGTCTCCTGAAGGGTTGGAAATTTTGTGTGAGCGGTTCCCCTTAAATTCCCGCTGCACCGGATCGGCTGGCTCGACAGGCACTAGTGGCACCAGTGGATCGGGTGGGTTAACACCTCGTTCAACACCCGGTTCTCTCGATTCAAATCCCCCTGCTGATGGTGGTCTGACGACTCCCGGTACAGAGGTGACACCACCGGGTAGCACCTATCCAGGTGACACAACACCTCCAGGTGGCATGACCCCTCCATATACTCGTCCTGATAGCGGAGTAACGGGGCCAGGAGTAACGCCTCCAGGGCAATCGGATGGTACGACGGGTCCCGGCAGTTTGACGCCTCCTCCTTCTACCCGTCCCGGCAGTGGTACAAGTAGTCCTAATACGCCGTCATCGGGTTCTGGTTCTGGTAGCTCCAGCCCGCGTGGTTTGGCTCCCAAAAGCCAGCTAAAGCAGGATACTAGTGGTGCAAGTACCTCTACCCCATCGTCTACTCAGCCTTCGGCCAGCGAAGCCTCTACGCCAAGTACCACGTCGGAAACAACTCCAGGCAATTCTGAAGCCACTCAAGCTGAAATCAGCGATGCTGAACTCCAGCGGTTTGCGAATGTGATTCCTAAACTGCAAGAGGTAGAGCGATCGGCTCAACAGCAGCTCAGTCGGGCGATCGCCGACGCAGGTATCAGCCAACAGCGGTTTAGTGAATTGTATTCGGCTCAGCAAGCTCCCAGTGCGGGGCAACCTGCTGCAACGGCTAATGCCGCTACGCCTGAAGAACGGGAGTCGTTCAATCAAGTGCTTTCACAAATTCAAACGATTAACCAGCAGGTGCAATCCCAAAAGGTGAACATTCTTCAATCGGAAGGATTGCAGCCTCAGCAGTTTAATCGGATTCTAGCTGCCGTTCAGCAAGACCCCGAATTGCAACAGCAAGTGCAACAGTTAATTAACAACTAGTAGTAGTTGGTTAACTAACCCTTATCTCAACGTAGCTTAATGCCTCACGGGGGTGCGATCGCACCCCTTTTTTAATGCTAATTTTATGATGCGATTTTAGCCGCACGTCGCACAACTAAAATCGCGCAAAAGCGTATTCTGCGCATCTTATGGGATACGCTTTTGCGCATTCATCGAACTCATATCTATACATTAAAACTGCGCTATATACGGTTTCTTAAAATGTTCCCTACTTTAGGTTTTATTTCATCGAGATTTTCATTGAAACTATTTTTAAAACTGATGTACTCTTTCATGATCCTCAACTTCTGTCTTAGGGTTGATGAGAGGTTGGAACGAATTTCGCTAGTGTGGCTCACGCTTGCCTACTTTTGATTAATATCTGGAGATGAATTAATCCTGTTTTCTATCTAAAACTTGGTTGCTCTTACCCCTTTCCTGCTGTGGAAAAGGGGCTATTTATTTCAGGGGACGAGGAGATGAAAATCTTATTAGTCGAAGATGATGAACGTATTGCCGATGCATTGGCAGAGGATTTAACCGATCAGTATTACGTGATTGATGTTGCGAATACGGGACGGGCGGCCTGGGATATGGTTGATGCATTTGAATATGACTTAATTTTGCTCGACGTGATGTTGCCGGAAGTGGATGGAATTAGCTTATGCCGTCAATTGCGATCGCAAAATTGTAGTATTCCCATTCTGATGTTGACGGCACGAGATACGATTGGCGATCGCGTTCGTGGATTAGACGCCGGAGCCGATGATTATGTCGTTAAACCATTTGATCTGGAAGAATTATCCGCCCGCATTCGATCTCTGTTGCGGCGCAGTGGTGGAGTCGCACTCCCCCCTGTATACGAGTGGGGTGCATTGCGATTAGATCCGAGTGCATGTGAAGTCTCGTATGATGAGCAAATTCTGGCGTTGACGCCAAAAGAATACAGTTTGTTAGAGCTATTTCTGCGCAACGCCCGACGCATTTACAGTAGCGGTCAAATCCTGGAACAACTGTGGTCGTTTGAGGAGCCGCCTACTGAAGAGACGGTGCGATCGCACATTAAGGGATTGCGCCAAAAACTACGGCTGGCGGGTGCCCCGGCTGATTTAATCGAAACAGTGCATGGCTTAGGCTATCGACTTAAACACGCGGTATGATTCGACACTTAGGCTGGCGGCTATTACTCGCCTACCTGATGGTCATGGCCACCATTTTTGGGTTATCTGCCGCTGCGGTTTATTTCTTCTTCGTTCACAGTTTGTATCAACAGTTGGATAGCCGCTTGCTCACGCTGGCACAAGCGGCGGCTCCTAGCCTGACGGCTGTAAAAACAGAGGGCGATCGCCATCTCGACAAGCGCGAAGAGATTCCCTGGCAGGAGCTGTTTCGGCGCAATCAGCAAAGTTTGAGCTGGTTTGATACTACAGGCAAAGAGCTGGCGCGGCGCGGCTTGATTCAAGTTGATCTGCCGTTGCGGATGGGCATTTTGACGTTGGAACATCAGCACATTCGCACATTTACGATTCCCATCTATTCGCAACGGCCCGACGATCCACGTCCCACCCTGGAGGGCTATATTCGCGCCAGTGAGTCTACCGCAGAAATTGAAGAGGTGATCAGCCGACTGCGCTGGGGATTTGCTCTGGGCGGTCTGGTTGCCCTGACACTCAGTGGGGTAGGTGGTGTCTGGTTAGTACAAAAATCGCTAGAGCCGACGCGTCAAAGCTTGCATCAGCTAAAACAATTTACGGCAGATGCATCACACGAGTTGCGCAGTCCGCTGACGGCTGTCAAAACATCAGTAGAAGTGATTTTGAAACATCCAGAACGGATTCATCCGAAAGATGCCCGAAAGCTATCGGCGATCGCTAGCGCTACTAAACAAATGACTCGTTTAGTAGAAGATTTATTGTTTCTGGCACGAACGGATTCAACAATACCAGCACAAAGTCTCAAGAAAGTACCAACTCATCTTGATGTAATTTTGCAAGATTTGTTGAATCTGTTAGAAACACAAGCCCAAACGCGAGGAATTCACCTGAAGTCTAATCTGTTGCCTGATGTGATTGTAATGGCTGATGTCGATAAGTTAAATCGCTTGTTTTCCAATCTCTTAGAAAATGCTTTGCAATACACTCCCGAAGGTGGCGTTGTTTCACTTTCAATGGTTCGGCTGGATAAGGCGGCGATCGTGAATATTGAAGACACTGGCATCGGCATTCCTGCCATCCAATTACCGTTTGTGTTTCAACGGCTCTGGCGGGCCGATCGCGCTCGTTCTCACCGTTCCGGTGGCCTTGGTTTGGGACTGGCGATTGCACAGGCGATCGCTCAACAGCACGATGGCGAAATTACTGTCAATAGCCGTGTTGGAGTGGGTAGTTGTTTTCGCGTCAAACTTCCGTTGGTTCTCTCTTAGTTAGGAGAAGGCAGAGGGCAGAAGGAGGACAAGGCAGAGGACGAAGGCAGGTTTGGTTTGGGTAGCGATGGTTTTAACCGCCACGCCTCCTGCCCTCTGCTGTTTGCCTCTCCTTAGAACCCATGTACTAATGCGTCCGATCGCGCTACCATGTCATCTGTACATTCATCGTTTGCTAGCCCTGAAGTCCTCCAGGGGATAGTTAACGTTAGAATTGTTAAGAACCATTTCTGCCATGCCTCCCGCAGGTCGCCTCGCCCTTATGCCCAAACGCGCCGATCTTAAAACGAGTTCTGACATCTCCGTGTCAGGTTCTGATTTAGAGCAATCCAACCCGGTGCATCAACCGCTGAATGGACGTAAATCGTCCAAGTCCGCCAAATCTAAGACGACTAGCTCGAAATCCTCCCAAAACACTATTCGAATTCGGGGCGCACGGCAGCACAACCTGAAGAATATTGACCTGGAATTGCCGCGCGATCGCCTGATTGTGTTTACGGGGGTATCGGGTTCCGGCAAGTCATCCTTGGCGTTTGACACGATCTTTGCGGAAGGGCAGCGTCGCTACGTCGAATCGTTGAGCGCCTATGCCCGTCAGTTTTTGGGACAGGTTGATAAACCTGATGTCGATGCGATCGAAGGGTTAAGTCCTGCTATTTCCATTGACCAGAAATCGACCTCTCATAACCCTCGTTCTACGGTCGGCACGGTGACGGAGATTTACGACTATTTGCGACTGCTGTATGGTCGGGCGGGTGAGCCACACTGTCCCCATTGCGATCGCTCCATCGTGCCGCAGACTATTGATGAGATGTGCGATCGCATCTCGGATCTGCCCGATCGCACTCGCTTTCAAATTCTTGCGCCCGTGGTGCGCGGTAAGAAGGGAACGCATAAGAAACTGCTGTCCAGCCTTGCCTCTGAGGGGTTTGTGCGGGTGCGGGTGGATGGAGAAGTGCGCGAACTATCCGATTCGATCGAACTGGATAAAAATCAGTTCCACAATATCGAGATTGTCGTCGATCGCCTGGTCAAAAAAGAGGGAATTCAAGAACGGTTAGTCGATTCGCTGAGTACCTGTCTGCGCCGTTCTGAAGGAATTGCTGTCATCGATGCGACGCTGCCCGAATCCAATAATGTGGTTCCCTTGCCTACTCCGACTCCCGATATGCAGCTTGCGGTGCTGCCTGCAATGGCCGCCGAACCTGCGGGGCGTTACGGTCAAAAAGACGATCAGGAGACAGACGCGCGATCGCTAGAACTCGTTTTCTCCGAAAACTTTGCCTGTCCCGAACATGGCGCTGTGATGGAGGAATTATCTCCCCGATTGTTCTCCTTTAACTCGCCCTATGGAGCCTGCCCTAATTGTCATGGTTTAGGTACACTGCGGACGTTCTCGGCAGATCTGGTCGTGCCTGATCTAACGCTGCCTGTGTATGCGGCGATCGCTCCCTGGTCTGAGAAGGACAATACCTATTACTTTTCGTTGCTGTATAGCGTCGGACAGGCGTTTGGGTTTGAGATTCAGACACCATGGAATAAGCTCACGCCCGACCAGCAAGAGGTGCTTTTGCACGGCTCCGATGAAAAGATTTACATCGAGTCAGATTCGCGCTATCGCGACAACAAAGGCTATCACCGTCGCTATGAAGGCGTATTGCCGATGCTGGATCGGCAGTATCGCGAGTCCACATCGGAATTGTATAAGCAAAAGCTAGAGCAATATCTGATCGATCAGCCCTGTGAAGTGTGTCAGGGCGATCGCCTCAAACCCGCGTCTCTCGCCGTTCGGGTTGGTCAATATCGCATTAAAGAATTGACCAGCGTTTCGATTCGCGATTGCCTTCAACGGGTCAATGATTTTGACTTAACGCCGCGTCAGGCGCAGATCGGCGATCTGGTGCTGCGGGAAATCAAAGCACGGCTTCAGTTTTTGCTAGATGTTGGACTGGATTACCTGACGCTCGATCGCACGGCCATGACCCTCTCTGGAGGAGAAGCTCAGCGCATCCGACTCGCGACCCAGATTGGCGCGGGGTTGACGGGCGTTCTGTACGTGCTGGATGAACCGAGTATTGGTCTGCATCAGCGAGACAACGATCGCCTCCTGCGCACGCTGACCCGATTGCGCGATCTTGGCAACACCCTGATCGTGGTAGAGCATGACGAAGATACCATGCGTGCAGCGGATTATGTGGTGGATATTGGCCCCGGTGCCGGGGTACATGGTGGAAACGTCGTCTCTCAAGGCTCACTGGAGAATTTGCTGAAGGCGAAGGACTCGCTAACTGGAGCCTACCTGTCGGGTCGTAAGGTGATTCGCACTCCCGCAGAACGGCGTAAGGGCAATGGCCGCAGTTTGACGATTCGAGATGCCCATCGGAATAATCTGAACCACATTGATGTGGATATCCCATTAGGTAAACTGGTGTGTATTACGGGGGTTTCCGGTTCGGGTAAGTCAACGCTGGTGAACGAACTGCTCTATCCGGCACTGCAACACCACTTTGGTCACAAAGTCCCCTATCCCAAAGAAATGGATGAAATGGGTGGACTGAATGCCCTGGATAAGGCGATCGTGATTGACCAGTCGCCCATCGGTCGCACACCGCGATCGAACCCTGCTACCTATACCGGCGTCTTTGATGTCATCCGCGATTTGTTTTCTGAGACGATTGAGGCGAAAGCCAGAGGCTATAAACCCGGCCAATTCTCTTTTAATGTCAAAGGTGGACGCTGCGAAGCTTGCGGTGGCCAGGGTGTCAACGTCATCGAGATGAACTTTTTGCCGGATGTCTACGTGCAGTGTGAGGTGTGCAAGGGGGCACGATACAACCGGGAAACGCTGCAAGTGAAGTACAAGGGCAAGTCTATTTCGGATGTGCTGAATATGACGGCAGAAGAAGCGCTGGAGTATTTTGAAAACATTCCCAAGGCTCAAGCCCGTCTGCAAACAATGGTGGATGTGGGATTGGGCTACATTCGGCTGGGCCAGACTGCTCCAACGCTTTCTGGAGGGGAAGCCCAGCGGCTGAAGCTGGCTACTGAACTGTCGCGTCGCGCCACTGGAAAAACCCTTTATTTGATCGACGAACCCACTACCGGACTTTCGTTCTACGATGTCCACAAATTGCTGGATGTGCTGCAACGGCTAGCCGATATGGGGAACTCCATTCTCGTGATCGAACACAATTTGGATGTGATCCGCTGTTCCGATTGGGTGATTGATCTGGGGCCAGAGGGGGGCGATCGTGGGGGGGAACTGGTGGCCGTTGGAACTCCTGAAGAGGTGGCGAAAAATCGCAACTCTTACACTGGGAAATACCTGAAGCAGGTATTGGCACACCATCCAGCGGGTGCTTAGGATCGCGAACAAATTAAAACCCGAAACTTAATTTTTGAAAGCGCGGCTCTGCCGCGCTTTCAAAAATTAAGTTTCGGGTTTTACTAAATCCACAATCCTTAGGTGTGGTGGGATGAGCCGTGAAAATCGTAGGTTGGGTTGAGGAACGGAACCCAACGCCAAACTCACTGCAAATGTTGGGTTTCGCGATGCTCAACCCAACCTACTACATCGTTCTTTGAACGTGTGGTGCTGAGTTGAAGTTCTTTCTGGGGACTTCCCCCAGCCTCTCATTGGGGAGCGCTTCGCATACCTTCGTAGCGGGTGTTTATGTTCTGACGCTATTCTCATCTCGAACTCCTGACTCCTGACTCCTGACTCCTGACTCCTGTCTTCACCTATTCCCGCAATGGCAACTCCACGCGAATCAATTCAAAGGCTCCTGATTTTTGTAATACCTGATATTGATTGGGCTTGAGGTCGAGCACGTCAATCTTGCGGGGAAGACCGAGAATTAAAAAGCTCCGCTTGGCGTGAGATGGATGGTGTAGCCCTGGTTTTAGCTGTTCGGGGTGAACCACGTATCGAATGGGTTGTTCGGTGTAAAACACCAGACTCGGCTTTGGAAACCCCACCATGATCACTTCTTCTTTAGGGCGTTGCTCTTGTGTGATCGTCTGGGCTAGTTGACGCAGCGGAAGCTGACGCTGTGCGTCTACCAAAAACATAAATGGCAGGAGTATTCCAACAATCAGAGCGCTGATCGTGAGCAGATTGACCAACCAGAGCCAGTAGCCCTGCCGCCAGATTAATAGAAGGGCTGCAATTACTGCCCCACTCGCCAGAATCGCGCTACCCCACACCAGGAGGCCGGATTGCTGCACCAGATCCGGAAAATCGAGCATGGCCGGATCGCCATCCATCCAGTTGATGCTGTAGGCGATGACACCTGCTAGCAATCCCAGAAATCCAATCTGAAGGATGCTGCTAATGAGAACACCGCGACCCGATCGCTGACGAGCCATCTGATCGCTCCAAAATAGCCCCATCAGAATGGCTGCTGCTGGCAGTAGCGGTAAGGTATAGCTGGGAAGTTTGGTTTTGGCGATTGTAAAGAAGGCAAAAATGACCGCAAACCAGATCAGCGCAAACAGTCCTAACTGAGCGGTGCGGGGTTGTTGCTGCCAGCGATCGCGTTTCCAAAATTGCAGACGAGCGATCGCCACAGGCAGGTGAATCGACCAGGGGGTAAATCCCAGTAGGACTACAATGAAATAGAAGAACCAGGGCGCTTTGTGGTTATTCACTGCGCGGGTGAAACGTTCCAGGTTGTGATAGCCAAAGAAGGAATCGATGAATGCTTCTCCGTTGGCCAGTGTCACCAGAATGTACCAGGGCACGGCCAGAACCAGAACAATTAGCGTTCCTTGTAAGGGTTTCATCTCCTGCCATAATTCGCGCCAATTGCCCAGATACAGCGCAAACGCCCCAACGATGAATCCCGGCAGCACGAATCCCACTGGCCCTTTGGTCAGAACCGCCAGCGCTACCAGCACGTAAAACGCCAGATACCAGCGCGTCTTAGCCTTCGTGCCGGGTGGCTGCACATAGCCCCAAAAAAACGCCAGCAGGGATGCCCCTAAACAACCGCTCAATAGCATGTCGGATACGCCCGTTCTGGCCCACAGCAGTGTTTGCAGATTTAGTGCCGCTGCGGCTGAACCAATCCAGGCGGCTAGCCAGAGCAATCGCTCCCCCCCTCCAGTCGTCTCAACCACCTGTGTCTTATCCAGCGATTCTGCCGCTTTAGGACGGGAGAAGCCAAAATAGCGCAGCGTCAAAAAGCAAAAGACAGTCAGAGCGATCGCAGACAGCGCTGACGGGAGCCGTACCGCCCATTCGTTAACGCCGATGAGTTGGTAAGCGATCGCCATCAGCCAATAGATCAGAGGTGGTTTATCAAAGCGCGTATTGCCGTTGAAATAAGGCGTCACCCAATCTCCCGTCACGGTCATCTGACGAGCCGCTTCTGCAAATAGCGGTTCGGTTTCATCCACCAGACCGATATTGCCCAGATGCCACAAAAAAGCCAGTCCACAAACAACCGCCAGCCATACCGCCGACAGCACCCAAATCAGGGCGGGTTGTTTATCAAACTGCTGTCGCAGGGAGTCGAATGGGTGGTTTATCCTCGATCTCATGAAATCTGATTGCTCTATAACGACCACAAAATTAAACAAAACCCAATTCTTGGGAGGGGGAAACACGGCAGCGCTGTGCTTCCCCCTCCCAAGAATTGGGTTTTAATAAATCCACATTCCCAAGTAGATGAAGCGGGCGATCGCTCGTTCAGACCCTACTTTAACGTGAATTCGATCACCCAATTTCGTGGATGCGGCGCGCTCACAAAATTGGGCGATCGAATTCCTGCATTTTTCTAATGTCTAAGAAAATCGTTGCGATCGCCAGCCAATCGAATTTTCAAGAGTATCATGGCAATTCATCTCAACCGGGTTTATTGATTTAGATTCAGCATGACCAGCAGCACGACCAACCAGCAAGCAGGCTACTATCGGTTTCCGACGATTAACGGTAATAAGGTTGTTTTTGTTTGTGAGGACGATTTGTGGAGCGTTCCCGCCGAAGGAGGATTAGCCGTTCGGTTGACCGCTAATTTAGGAGAAGTCAGTCGGCCTTTTCTGTCACCAGACGGAACGCAACTCGCCTTTATCGGACGCGACGAAGGCCATCCGGAGGTGTACTGCATTCCGGCAGAGGGTGGTGTTGCGCAACGGTTAACGTTTTTGGGAGCTTCCACGATGGTTGTGGGCTGGACTCCTGACGGGAATTCGATCATTTTTGCCAGCAATACGGCTCAACCGTTTCGACGCATTTTTCAGCTTTATACCATCAGTCCCGATGGCGGTTTACCGGAACCGTTGCCCTACGGGCTGGCCCATGCGATCGCTCATGGCCCGAAGGGTGGGGTTGTGCTGGGGCGCAACACCCTCGATCCGGCTCGCTGGAAGCGCTACCGAGGCGGTACGGCAGGCGTGCTGTGGATTGATCGGGAGGGAACGGGAGCATTTCAACCGCTGCTGCATCTGAATGGCAACCTGGCCTCTCCGATGTGGGTGGGCGATCGCATTTATTTCATTTCCGATCATGAGGGCATCGGTAATTTATATTCCTGCACCCCGCAAGGGGATGACGTGCAGCAGCACACTCGCAATACGGAATACTACGTCCGCAACGCGTCTACGGATGGTCAGGAGATTGTGTACCATGCTGGAGGACAACTGTTTCGGTTCAATCCCGGTGCGAATTCTTATGGGGCGATCGCCATTAATTTTCATAGTCCTCGCGTGCAGCGACAGCGCAAGTTTGTCGATGCTGGGCGCTATCTGGAAGATTACATGTTGCATCCGGATGGTCATTTCACGCTGATTACAGCGCGGGGCAAGAGCTTTTACTTTGGCAACTGGGAAGGGGCCGTTACGCAGGTCGGGTTGCTGGAAGGTGGTCGCTATCGGCTGACGCGCTGGCTGAATGACCAAAAACGGTTTGTCACGGTGAGCGATCGCGATGGCATCGAGGCCCTGGAAATTCTCAGTTCTGATGTCAGCTTTACGGCAGAACGACTGCGCGATTTGGATATTGGT
>DATNPS010000276.1:0-2812 GCA_036703095.1 Crinalium sp.
CAATGTAGAAGCCATAGACAAAAAGATGGGTAATGAACGGAGTATTCAAGTTGTATAGCTGTAGCCATCTGAATTAGGACGGGGTGCAGGGGTGAAACCTCTGCCTGGAGGCGAAGCCTACATCTCCTTTGGTTTTCCATCTCCTAACCAACATGGCTACAGCTATAGAGGCAAAGCATTCGCGGCACACTTAAATCGAGATCTGAGCATTATGGGTGCGAATGCTTCGCCCTTGCGGCGATCGGTTCGGATGGTGTTAGGAGGTATAGCCTGCCCGTTTCATCGTCTCTACAGCGCTGCTCTGAGCTTGCTGTAGCGCTTGATCCACCGACACCTGTTTCGTTAACGCCGCTGCAACCGTTTGTCCCACTTGTGTGCCAAGCGCTTGAAACTCAGGAATCGCAACGAATTGAATTCCTTTGTAAGGGACTGGATCAACAGACGGTTTGCTGGGGTCAGCCGACTCGATCGAACTCAACACAATGTCAGCAAAGGGAGCCGCTTTTTTGTACTCCGGATTGTCATACGTCGATTTGCGAGTTCCCGGAGGTGCAGCGACCCAACCCCGCTCTTGAGCCACAAGCTGTACATAGGGCTTCGAAGTGGCCCATTGAATAAAGGTTTGAGCCGCTTCAGGCGATTTGGTAGACGAAGGAACCGCTAACGACCACGCCCATAACCAGTTGGAACCATTGGGATAGCTGGCGATCGGGGCACGAGCAAACGCAACTTTATCGGCCACCTGAGATTCTTTTGGATCAGAAAGTTTACCAGCCGCAACGGTGGCATCAATCCACATGCCACACTTGCCCGTCGAGAAGAGAGCCAAGTTTTCGTTAAATCCGTTAGAGCTAACGCCCGGAGGGCCAAACTTGCTGAGGATATCCACGTAATAGGTCAGAGCTTCTTTCCACTGAGGGCTATTCAGCGCAGGTTGCCACTTCATGTCAAACCACTTGCCGCCAAAGGTGTTGACCAGCGTGGTAAAGAACGCCATGTTTTCACCCCAACCGGGTTTACCCCGCAAACACATGCCATACACGCCGTTGTTTGGATCATGTACCTTTTCAGCCCATTCTCTTACCTGCTGATAGGTAGGGCGATCGGGCACTGTAATTCCGGCCTTGTCAAACAGATCTTTGCGATAATACAGCATCGAGCTTTCCGCATAAAAAGGCAGCGCATAGAGCTTGTTTTCATACGAAAGCGCATCGCGCACAGGTGCCAAAATATCTTCTACGTCATAATCGGCTGGCAGATTCTCAAAGGGCTTGAGCCAGCCTTGTTTTGCCCAGATTGGCGTTTCATACGTACCAATCGTGAGGACATCAAACTGCCCTCCTTTATTGGCGATGTCATTGGTCACGCGCTGGCGCAACACGTTTTCCTCTAACACCACCCACTTTAAATTAATATTTGGATTCGCTTTCTCAAACTCATCTGAAAGATCTTGCATGATCACCATGTCGTTGTTGTTGACCGTGGCGATCGTTAACGTTGTTTTCTCGTTAGACTGTGCACCGGGCGAATTTTGCGACGTTTGAGACCCTGGCGAACAGGCATTAATCTGTACCAGCAGAATTCCAATCAGGAATGCCGCAACCATTTTAGCGAAGCGAAATTGACGCATCGCACAAGCTCCTTTATTGTCAAAAATCAATTTGCGGCAAGTATCACTTGCCGTTTCATTACTTGCCGTTTACAAGCGGGTGAGGCGGGTTTATTAAAAAATCAGCAACACCTATAGCGATCGCAACTGACCGTTGAACGGGGCGCAGGAGTGAAACCCCTGACTGGGGGCGCAGCCCCCACATTCCCTGTTCGCAATCGATTGGTGAACGCTATATAAATAACAACACTGGGTTGAGGCTGAGCAAAAACTCTGTTACAGAAGTTGACGTTATGCTCCAGCTTTGAGCATTTGCTCAATAATTGAAATCATACCTGTCTCTTGCTGATTACTGAGAGAGAAAGAGACATTTGAAACATATATTCACAAGGAATTAACCAATGGCAGCTAATACGGCAGCTAGCACAGCGGCTAAACGGGCGGCTAAAGCAACCTATGACTTTAGCGGCAAAGCAATTTTTATTACTGGGGGAGCGGGAGATATTGGTCGTGCCACGGCCCAGCGCTTCGCGGCGGGTGGTGCGGGAATTATTCTGGCCGATTTGAATGAAGCGAAAATGGCAGATGTCGCGCGTGAGCTAGAGATCTTTAAGGTTCCGGTCGTGTCGTTGCGCTGTGATGTCACTCAATATGACGATGTGGCGAAAGCGTTTGCAGATGCCGCCGCTCAGCTTGGACAAGTCGATTATGTGTTTAACAATGCTGGATATCAGGGAGTGTTTGCCAAAACAGATGACTATCCTGAGGACGATTTTCAGAAAGTCATTAACATTAATATTCTCGGTGTCTTTCACGTCCTCAAATCCGCCGCTCAGCATATGCGCGACATTGGAGGGGGAGCGATCGTCAACATGGCGAGCCATGCTGGCGTCATGGGGCCACCGAATATGTTGGCTTATGGGGCTTCCAAATTCGCGGTAGTTGGCATGACCCAAACAGCCGCAAAAGATTTAGCGCCCTATGGCATTCGCGTCAATGCCCTCTCGCCTGCTCTGATTGGCCCCGGCTTTATGTGGACACGCCAAACTGAATTGCAGGCGGCGGTCGGGTCACAGTATTTTGATCGCGATCCCAAAGTCGTGGAACAGCAGATGATCAATTCTGTTCCCCTGCGTCGCCTGGGTAATCTCGAAGAAGTTGCCGATGGAGTTGCGTTTTTAATGAGCGACGAATCGAGCTATA
>DATNPS010000280.1:0-12487 GCA_036703095.1 Crinalium sp.
AAGTGCGATCGCGATGCGATCGCACTTCAGGGCTTACGAATATCACACGACACACAACACTCGCAAAGCCCGAATGAACACCCGTAGCGAAGGCACTGCAAAGCGCTCCATACCCCTTACCATGAACGCCTTGCGAAGGGATTGGGGAGCGCCGTTCGCTCCCCAATGAGTGTCTGGCAAGCCCCCAGAAACACCTTCAATTCAGCAATCACACCTTGAAAAAAGCCATTCGCCCCAGTCAACGTGAATTCAATGAACGGGCTTTTGGAAGTGCCGCACTTCGATTGCTATAGAGAAATATACAAAAACGTGAATTCAACGAATGCGCAAAATGGTATCCTGCGCGACGCGCAGGATACCATTTTGCGCCATTTCAGCCGCGAAGCTGAAATAGCGTTATCAAATTCACATTAAAAAAAGATGCCCCGAAGGGGCATCTTTATAATAGTTTTCTAACTGTATCAAGCACTTAGGGTGCGGCGCTTAGTAACCAGTCGATACGTTTCGATGATGTCGCCTTCCGACCAGTTATTAAATCCATCTAGACGGATACCGCACTCAAAGCCCGCATTGACTTCCTTCGCATCATCCTTCATCCGCTTCAGCGAGTCGAGATTGCCTTCATAGACCACCTCACCACCGCGACGAACTCGGATTTTACAGTTACGGATGGCTTTACCTGACAGCACATAACATCCTGCCACATTGCCACGACCAACCGGGAAGACAGCCCGCACTTCGACTTGCCCCAATGGTTCTTCAACCAATTCAGGCTCCAGTAGACCTTCCATCGCGCCCTGGATGTCTTCCAGCAGCTTGTAGATGATGTTGTAATCTCGAACATCAACTCCAGCCTGATCAGCCGCCTGACGCGCTCCGCTAGCAAACGTGGTATTAAATCCAACGATTACCGCGTTACTCGCCGCCGCCAGATCCACGTCTGTTTCTGTGATTTCACCCGGTGCAGATAAGAGAACTCGAACCTGAACTTCCTTCTGAGGCAGTTGTTGCAAAGCGGCCAGAATCGCTTCTAGAGAGCCTTGAACGTCTGCTTTCAGAACCAAATTGAGTTCCTTCAGTTCCCCTTCTTGAGCCTGAGCCGACAAGGTGTTCAAGCTGACCCGACGAGACGCCATAGCCTGTTGCAAACGAGACTGCCGCTGTTGATCAACGCGACCCAGTGCCGTATTGCGGGCCTCTTTCTCATCAGAGTAAACTTCAAAATCATCCCCGGCTGCCGGGACATCATTCAGACCCAGCACCTCAACCGCAAACGACGGAGACGCTTCCTTAACGCGCTTGCCGCGATCATCTACCATCGCGCGCACCTTACCAAAGGCAGAACCCGCCACCAAAATGTCGCCAACTCGCAGCGTTCCATTTTGAATGAGCAGTGTTGCAACTGGGCCTCTTGCCTTATCCAGGTTGGCCTCAATTACAGTTCCTCTCGCAAGGCGATCGGGGTTGGCATACAGGTCTTCTACCTCAGAAACGAGGAGCAGCATTTCCAGGAGATTATCCAGGTTTTCACCCGTTAACGCACTCACGGGAACCATGATGGTGTCACCACCCCATTCTTCCGCCACTAATCCGTATTCTGTTAGCTCTTGTTTTACCCGATCCGGTTGAGCTTCTTCTTTATCAACCTTGTTAATGGCAACTACAATGGGCACTTCAGCCGCTTTTGCGTGACTGATTGCCTCAATCGTTTGAGGACGAACCCCGTCATCAGCCGCCACCACCAGCACGGCAACGTCTGTCACCCTGGCACCTCTTGCCCGCATTGCAGTAAAGGCTTCGTGACCAGGAGTATCCAGGAACACCACCTGTTCGGTTCTGCCATCATGCTCAACATCAACGTGATACGCGCCAATGTGCTGAGTAATGCCTCCGGCTTCACCTTGAGCCACCTTCGTTTTGCGGATCGAGTCCAGCAGGGTGGTCTTACCGTGGTCAACGTGACCCATGATAGTCACCACCGGAGGACGACGCTGGAGGTTCTCTAGGTCTGTCGCATCCAGCATTTCGGTAACTTTCTTCGCTTCAGCTTCGGCTTCAGCCGTTTCAACCTCAATACCGATTTCCTGAGCCACCATGGTGGCAGTTGGGATGTCTAGAATTTGGTTGACGTTTGCCGCAATTCCTTTCAGGAACAGAGTTTTGATGATGTCTGTTTCAGGGATAGACAAGATCTCTGCCAAGTCGTGAACCGAGAGGCTGCCCCTCAACGTAATTTGAGTTGGACGTTCTTTAACCTCTTGCTCGCGGCGATCGCGTCGGAATGAGCGATCGCTACCACCACTGGGTTTACGGTTTTTCTGTGTAGGAGCTGCCGCCGGTTTAGCTTGGGTGGGCTTACCTTTTGGCTTAGGAGGCCGAGCGAGCGATAGGCTCACCTGAACGGGAGCTGGCTCGCCGCTGAGATCATCCTCATCATCAAGCAGCTCGATTTCAATATCTTCATCCTCATCCAGCAAAGGTTGAGAACGCCGCTTAGTCTTGGTTCCAGCCTTGCCAGCCTTTTGAGCTGCTTCTTGCTCATCATCTTCCTCCTCCCAGCTCTTAGCACGCTTGGGGGGTCGAGGCGGAGTTGGACGCTTTAACTCCAGATCCAGCACTTCACCGGGAGAGGCAGGCGCTTTTGCACCTAGTTCTCCTGTTTCAGACTGGTCATCTGAACCAGCACCCGGTCGAACTGGCTTCCGTCTCAGCTCAATGACCTTCTTGGGAGCCGTTGGTGCGTCCGACGTTTGAGCAGAGGCCGAAACGGGTCTAGGTCGTGATGAACCCTCCGGTCTACTCGAGTCCTGCGATCGGCTTGGAGCTGAACCTGCACTGCGCGGCTCAGATTGCTCAGTCCGTCGCTTCAGAGTGGGCCGGTTCACCTGTGAAGGGGGTGCTACAGCAGCTCGAGGCACAGGCCGAGCTGGAGGAGACACTAATTCGGGCGATTCAGATGGATCTTCCTCAACCACGTCGGGGACAAGTTCGGGTTCGACGGGTGAACTCACAACAGGTTGAACGGTTTCCGGTTCAATCACAGCAGGAGGAGCACTATCCTCTACAGAAGAAATTGTTTCCTCCTCTTCAACCTTCGACTCCATCTTGACAGGCCGCGCGGGCACACTGGGTCGAGCGGGAGGACGTGGAGGAGCCTCAGTTACCTGTTGTGAAGCTGCTGGCGCAGACAGAGGAGGTTTCACCTCGGCATCGGGACGTCTCGGAGCTTCTACAGTGGGCCGATGCTTACGAACCTCTAAAATTTGCTGCTTCTTAATCGGAGGCTGAAGACCGGATGGTCGGGATGACGTATTTGCGGTATTCGCGGTATTTGAGGGAGTTGCTTTGCTGCTGACTGAAGAGTGGCTAGGAGTATATTTCTCGGCGGCAGACCGAATACGGGCAGCCTCAGCATCTGAAATGGTGCTGCTATGGCTTTTGACGGTGATATTTAATTGGTCGCAAACTGCCAAAATGTCTCTGTTATCCAAATTGAGTTCCTTCGATAGTTCGTAAATCCTGACTTTGCCGTTGTTCATCCACACTTCCCTCTTCGTACCGAATTATTAACACATACGATGACCTGCTATTTTGACTAGACTACATTTGATGGGTAATCTGACACGCTACACTCAACCTACTTCACTGACGAAACCCATATAGGAATTTTTTCCCAACGATCATGTCTTCTAACAGAAATTCCAGGCCGTAAAAGCTGGCTTTCTTTCAGGAGGCTGGCAAGCTGATCCCTCTATGGAACAGATTACCCACATTGTGTTGCCTAAAGATTAAGAAAACGTTTGCCAGCTCTAGGATGACAGTCTTGCTGCATCAACGCTTTGCGATATATACCCTATTTTCGCACTGAACCTGCCTTGGCTTCTGTCCTAGACTGACTTACGTTATCAAGAGAAAGCTGAGATACACCTCTACTGACTGAAGTATATCGCTTAATTTGACGTCTTCTTATGCCCCCTATCTATTCTAACGAGAGACGACAGGGGTTGATGGTGTTCAGTTGAGCCAGTTGAATCAATAGCTAACCTAACGCTCTGATGTAGAGGAGTCTATCGTCCCTATCGTAGCGACTCCTGTAAGGCGTTGCCACAGTGACTGATAAATAGACTCAGGAACACTGCTTTTGAGAGCTTTCCCCAATCGATCTTTTTTTTGAGCGGCTTGGAGACAGCTTTCAGTTGGACACAGGTAAGCAGATCGGCCCATGCCCTGATCCAATTGTATCGTCCGCGACGGATATGTCCTTACAATACGCCAAAAGTTTGACTTTGGGCCAACGTTACGGCACACGACGCAGCGGCGGTAGTTAGGTTCCATTAGATGCTGATTTTAAGCTTGGGGACGTTGTAAGGCATCACCAATTTCAGTGCCAAAGCCATCTGCGGATGCCGTGGAAGTGTCAGCTTCGTCATCTAGCTCATCAGCGTCATCGGCGTCTGCTTTGACGGAAGCGGTCACTGGCGCGACATCGTCTTCCAACTCCTGCTCTAAGTCATCGTCTAGTTCGTCCTCATAGTCGTCCTCATCCTGAGCTGCTAAGGCGGCTTCTCGAGCTAAGCGACGTTCTTCAGCTATCGCTGCAATTTTGCGGTTTTCAGCTTCGTAATCGTATTTTGCAGAGTCTTTGATATCAATCTTCCATCCAGTTAAACGGGCAGCCAGACGAACATTTTGGCCTTCCTTGCCGATCGCTAGACTGAGTTGATCCTCTGCGACGAGAACATGGGCCTGGCGATCGTCTGGATTGACGAGCCGAACTTCATCCACTCGGGCAGGGCTAAGGGCATTCGCGATATATGTAGCTGGATCAGGCGACCAGCGAATCACGTCAATTTTTTCGCCGCGCAGCTCATTCACAACCACCTGAATTCGCGATCCCCGTGCACCAATGCAGGCTCCAACCGGGTCTACATCGCGCTCCAGCGTATCGACAGCGATTTTAGTACGCGGCCCAACCGAGCGAGAGGGGGGATTGGCTTCACGAGCCACGGCGACAATTCGAACCACTTCATCTTCGATCTCCGGCACTTCGGTAGCAAACAGGTCTACGACTAACCCTGCATCGGCACGGGAGACTAACAGTTGAGGGCCGCGATGGGAACCTTCAGATACCTTTTTCAAGAAGACTTTGAACGTAGCGTTAGCCCGATAGTTGTCATTTGGAAGCTGGTCGCGCTTGAGCAGTTCGGCTTCTACTTCAGGCTGTCCAAATCCACTGCTGACCGCCATAATTACCGACTGCCGCTCAAATCGCAGCACCCTGGCCTGCAAAACCGTCCCCTCTAGCTCCTGAAATTCTTCCTGGACAAGTTTACGCTGTTGATCCCGCAGCTTTTGGGCTAACACCTGTTTGGTTTGAATGGCGGCCATACGGCCAAACTCGCCCTGATCCGGGGTGACATCGAGGACAACGGTATCACCCAACTGCGCTTCGGCGGCGACTTCCTGAACCTCCTCTAGCGCGATCTGATGGTCGGGATTGGTCACACTTTCCACAATCGTTTTGGTGGCGAGAACCCGAAAGCCCTCATCTTCGACATCCAGCTCGACTTCAAAATTGCTGAAATATTCTTCGTCAAAGGTATTCACGTCGGGACGATGGGTGCGGCGGTAGCGTTCATACCCCTTCAGCAGCGCTTCACGCAGAGCAGCCTGAACCGCGTGCTTCGGCAAATTGCGCTCGCGGCTGATGCTATCAATCATGTCTTGTAGTCCGGGTAGCGTGACCATTGACATAGGGAGGAACCTCCAAGAAATCTTCAGTTTTAAGGTTGGTTATTTGGTTATGAGGATTGAGCATAGGTGAAACCGATCCGCACTCTCAATGGCGAATGAGACATGAGAGATTAACGGCGATCGCTCAATTGCACCTTGCTCACGATCGAACGGGGAATGGCGAGAACACGTCCCTTTTGGCTGATATGAATGGCGTCTTCATCCCGTCGGATCAGTTGCCCCGTCCAGGTCTTTTGGCCCTGAAACGGTTCTGACGCCATAACTGTTATCGGAAATCCCTTAAAGGAAATAAACTCCCGATCAGACATTAGCTGGCGATCGATGCCGGGGCTAGAAATTTCCAAGATGTAGGCATCGGGGATCAAATTTGACGCATCCAGAGCGGGTTCCAAGGCACGGCTCATACGCTCACAGTCATCCAAGCCAGTATCCTGTTGCAAATTACGAATATCTACTCGCAAGATAGGCGGGTGTTGGTTGGTATGAAATACAGCACCAACTACCTCTAAGCCAATACTGTCTGCGACAGGGGTGGCCAGGTCGATAATCTGTGGAATTAAGGGATGAGTCATCTTCCGGGAGATGCTTTATTGAGGATGGTGTGAAATTTGCCCAACAGACAAATAAAAAAAGTGGGTAACGACCCACTTCCTTTGAAATGATGTCTGGACAGCGACAAGGAGCAAACCTTGCCCATTGTCGATTACAAGTTTAGCGCATGATTCTCGATTGTGATTTTGACGTGAATTTGGTAGCCCAGTGTTGTGTTTACTAATAGTTTTACGATTGTTTTCCTTGAGTAATGCGATAAAACTGGTGACTTTGTTCACGAAGTTTTGTGATGTCCTCGGCGGCGACCTGCTTGACGTAATTAATTTTGATTTCATCCAGCAAGTCAGACACCAGCCCTTCAAGTTTGTCTAAGGTCTGGTCTTGTTGAATTTCGGTGCGGAAGCTCTGGCCTAAGTCTTCGACCAGACGGCGAACTAGCTCTTCCCCGACTGAATCTTGCAGGGTCGCGACCAGAGCACCATACACGTTTTCAGATACCTCGGCAGCAATTTGAGCAGTGAGCTGCTGCGGAATTTGACTGAAACCGGGGATCGTTTGCAGGTTTTTATAGGCGGGAAGCTGCTGCAAGACACTGATGAGGGTGTGTTGAATCAGAGCGTCCAGATCGGGCTTGATTTTGGGTAATACCTTATATACAACGACATCAATGAGCTGGCTGGAAATTGCCTGGACTTCATCAACTCCATTGATATCGATGTAGCGATGATGGGTTTCAGGTTTAAGCAACCAGCGTCTGACGCTGCCCTGGCGGATCAGCCCTTGGGTTTGTTCAATAATCCGTAGCACCACAATCTCGGTCAGCTCTACGGCAAAACTGGCGACAAACCAGTGGTTAATGCGAGTCCGGAGGGGATTGAGGTTAATGATTTGGGAGTCATTCAGGCGGATGGTAACCGGAATAATGCGTAACCAGCGCCAGAAAGGAATTAGAAGGAACAGGTCGTACCATCGCCACAGCATGGCATCCAGCCAATTGACGCCCCGGTAGCGACGGCTGAGATACAGGGTACGGGCCAGAAATTCGGCGGCAAACAGGCCCACAAACCAGATATCGATCTGCCAGAAGCGATCGATGAATCCACCGCTCTCGTCAATATTGCGAAAGTAATTGCGCTCCATCAGCGGGCGAACTTTGCGATCGAAAAAGGTGATGTCTTCCGTCCAGCCCGTTTCAGACAGGTAACTCTGGCTCCAAAAGGTGTTGAACGCTTGCTTGGATGACGGACGACGGGTGCGATCGCGCATTTCGTTTTTGATCCGCTCCAGCGTTCCTGATTTGTTGGCTAGCTCAAACGGATTTTCGTCAATCATTTTGTCGCTGAGGGTGCGCAACTCATCCAGCAGGGAGGCCGCTTCGGGCGATCGCAATCCCGTATCTGCCACCTGAGTTTTGAGGCGATCGACAGTTTCCAGATAGGCTTCGGTATCTCGGTGCGGTTCGATGCCTTTGAACTGATGGCCATACCAGGAAGTAAGGGCCGGAACGTAGCGCAGATAGACATCTCGCCAGGGAACATAGGTCAGGTCGAATACGACTAGCCCTAAATTCGCCAGGGCCAACAGTGCCATCAAGCGCTCGAACCAGAGGCTTAAAGCGGCTTTAGATTTACGGGGTTGCTTGCGAGTTAACATACCGGGGGGCAGAGCCACGGCTCATGGATGATGAACTAAGCGTAGAACGAGATGTCAATAAAACCCGAATTTTTTTGAGAAACGTGCGGCGATGCCGCACGTTTCTCAAAAAAATTTCGGGTTTACCCTTTACACAAAGTCCAAGAGCTAGCCCCAGGCATTCTGAGAGGCTGCGATAGAATAGTTAACATTGCTTTACAACAGGTTTCAGATTGGGATTATGCAGACGGCGATCGCACCTTCAACCGGGTCTTATTGGCAGTGGCGTGAGCAATCGATTCATTACGTAAAGGCTGGCGATCGCCGTTCCGATCGTCCTCCGATCTTATTAATTCACGGCTTTGGCGCATCCACAGATCATTGGCGCAAAAATATTTCAGGACTGAGTCAAGAGTTTGAGGTTTGGGCAATCGATTTATTGGGATTTGGGCGATCGTCCAAGCCCGATTGGACGTATGGTGGTGATCTCTGGCGAGATCAACTGCATGACTTTATTCAGGATGTGGTGGGTCAGCCTGCGGTGTTGGCCGGAAATTCGCTGGGGGGCTATTCGGCTCTGTGTGTGGCGGCTCAGCGGCCCGAATCGGCGAAAGGGTTGGTTTTATTAAACAGTGCTGGCCCCTTTACAGATTTGAAGGTGCCTCATGAACCCAATCCGGTAAGAGACACCGCTGGAAAATTGGTGCGATCGCTCTTACTGCAACCCCTACCCAGCTTTTTGCTGTTTCAATATGTCCGTCAACGATCTGTCATTCGCAGAACCCTGGAACAGGTATATCTCGACAAAACGGCGGTTACCGATGAACTGGTAGAGGATATCTACCGTCCCTCCTGTGATTCCGGAGCTGCGACCGTATTCGCCTCTGTCTTCAAATCGCCTCAAGGTGAAATGGTGGATGTCCTGCTAGAACAGATGACCTGTCCCCTCATGCTGCTCTGGGGTGAAGCAGACCCCTGGATGAATGCCAGAAGCCGGGGAGCCAGATTTCGACAGCACTATCCCCAGCTCACCGAACACTATCTGCAAGCAGGGCATTGTCCGCACGATGAAGTCCCGCATCAGGTCAATTCTCTCCTGCGAGATTGGGTGCTCAATCTGAACGAACAACCGCAACGAGGCGACTAGAGATCAGGAACCAAATTTTTAATTTTGGAACGTGTAGCTCTGCCGCACGTTCCAAAATTAAGTTCGGAGTTTTATTCAACTCACACTCCTAAAGGTTATGGATTCCACCACAGGAGGGGCGCATCGCCTCGAATATAGAGCGGATGTCGCGGTTGGCCAGATTGATTGTGGCCGAAGCAGTATAGATGAGAGTGATGGGCTAGCAGTTGGATAACGGCGCGATCGCGCTGATGCAGTGTGCCCCAATTTCCCCAGGCCAGCACAATGCGATCGGCCTGATTTGCAGCGGCCAAAAGATGGCGATCGTTATCTTCGCCCACCGGATCAAGCGCGTTTCGTAACACGGTTGGACTTGGAGTCCGGTAGGCAAACAAATTCACGACTTCGACAGCTCCGTATCCCCAGGTTTGAGCAAAGCGAACACAGCGGTGAATCGTGGGATCGTTGACTGTCGCGTCAGCCGTGCTGGGATTCAGCATGACAAAGGCAATCCGCTGTAGGGTCGCATCCCATTCTCGCCACAGCGTGTAGCGGTAAGTATGGGTGGGATCGAAGAGTGCGCCGGAGAGCATTTGGGTTTTGGGGTATGGGGTATAGGGGTGTGGAATAAATTCTGACTCCTGACTCCTGACTCCTGACTCCTGCATCTAGGTGTTGAGTTTGTTGCATAAATTGCAACTATTCCCTAGTCAAAATAAAGCAAAGCCATACTGAGAGCATCCACCGAAAAGTTGCTCATTTATGAATTCTGCTACTCATCCTCTTAAATCGGCTAAACCTGTTAAACCTGCACTGCTATTGACGGTCTTACTGGGAGGCTTACTGTTTACAAGCTGTGCGTCGGCTCCCATGCAAACCATGGAGTCCGCACCGGAAGCTGCTCCAGCTGGAGCAACCGCGAATCAGGTAATGGACAAAGCTCCAGAAGATTTAAGCGCTCAAGCCTCTGAAGTACCGCGATCGCTACCTCAGCTCGTCAAAACAGCAGATTTGTCCATTGCGGTGAATGAGGTCGAGAAAAGTATTGATGCAGCAACAGCGATCGCTCAACAGCAGCAGGGTGATGTATTGGGGTTGGAAGACCAAACGCCGTTAAGTACTGGCGAACGCCATATTGCCTCCATGCGAATTCGAGTACCCCAGGCCAAGCTAGAGGCGACTCTAAAGGCATTATCTGATTTAGGAACCGTGCAGCGTCAAGCCATCGGAGCAGAAGATGTGTCCAATCAGCTTGTCGATTTTCAGGCGCGACTCCGCAATCTGCGGAAGACTGAAGAAATGCTGCTGGGCATTATGGAGCGATCGGGTAGTGTGGGTGATGTGCTGAAGGTGGCGCAAGAACTAAGCAATGTTCGCAGTTCGATCGAGCAGATTGACGCGCAGTTAAAGGATTTGCAGAATCGGGTGGCCTACTCCACGATTACGCTGCGGTTAGAAGGGGCGATCGCGACTGATTCGGCACAGCGATCGGTTCCCAATCAGTTAGGCGAGACCTGGGAAGTCGCTACTCATTCGATTGGTGAATTTACCGTTGATATGCTGCAACTCGGCATTTGGCTATTGGTTTACAGTCCCTACTGGTTACTGGTTGGCGGTGCAGTCTATGGTCTCAATCGTTTGAGAAAGCGACCTGCGCTGTCATCCAGCGTGAGTTCTGAACCACCCGCTGCACCTTAAGCGCCCGTTCGACAAAACTCTAAAAAAACGCAGCCTTCTTACTGAGTTTCTAACAAGGAGAGTGGGGGTGCTGAGCACCCCCACTCTCCTTGTTAGAAACTCACTTAAACCAGAGGGAGATGGCGCGTTGTACCATCTCATTTTTGCTGGATGTTGAACATTATCTAAAGCATTTGACCCGATGCCACTGCTGATTTTCGTCCTGGCAATAGTAGCAGCCTTCCCACCAGGTGCAGTGGACGTAAGCAGATTCCACCATCCGGCTTTTAGCGGGTTGCTCGTTACTGAGCATGTCTACCACTTCATCCTTGCGATCGCCTGCTCTGGCCGCAATTCTATTTAAAGTTTGCTGAAGTTCTTCAGAAATAAGATCATCACCGGAAGCACTTATTTTCTGTTGCACTGGAAAAAACCTCTTTCTTCATGACACAGATGCTTACTACCACTTTTAACCCGGAATGATTATTTGATCTCAAAAAGTCATCATTTTTTATCTATGCTTTAACTAACTTGTATCTATGGCTTATCAATCAAAAATGTCCTGATGGATGTGGCGACAGTGACAACGTGCAAATCCCAAATAGCAGCCGTCAAGAGAGTCATCTAATGAGTACTCATGCATTAAAAGAATGGGCCGTGGCCGTCGATGCACTGCTGAACGGAGAGGCGATCGCCCTATTGAGAAAAGGCGGCATTCGAGAAGAAAAAGGCCACTTTAGCGTTGAGCATCATCGCATCTGGCTTTACCCAACCTATGAACATCAAAAACCAGAGTTACTGAAATCGCCCTACGCGCAACAAGTTCAGCTCGTGCCGTCAGGCTGGCATCCAGAGCATGTCCCCGTTCAGGGATGGGCAGATATCACGCACATTTTTCAGCTTGATAGCGCCGCAGCGGTATCGGCCCTATCGCCATTTCACATCTGGAATGAGCAATTTGTCGCCGAACGCTTTCACTGGAAACCCCGACAGCCGCTTTATGTATTGCTGTTAAGGGTGTATCGATTGGCGATCGCCCAAACCATTCCCTACCGCTCCGAGTACGGCGGATGCAAATCCTGGATTGATTTGAACGTCGATCTGGAGAGCCAACTATCCGCTAGCCAACCTGCCCTTACACACGATCAATACCAGCAGCAGGTTCAGAATGTGCAGCGGGTGCTAGCCGAAACCGCCCTAGGGCAAAAAGCGATCGAGCGCTGATTTCAGTTCTTCAATCTCAACCTGAATGTTGCCTTCCTTAGCCGCCCGCGCCACACATTCGGTCAAGTGCTCATCCAAAATAATTCGCGCCACCCGATCCAACGCTCCGCGAACGGCAGCGATCTGCACCAGCACATCCGGACAGGGACGGCTTTCCTGCACCATCGCTTTAATCCCGCGAATATGCCCTTCAACCCGCGACAAACGATTCACAATTTGTCGCAGTGATTCCTCGCTATGGACATGCGGATGGCTGTGTTCGTCCCCCTCATGCGGATGATCAGACGGATGGGAATGAGTAGAGGAACGAGGTAATTCAGAAGCTGCCATGCGGGTTTGATGATGAACGATGCCATTGAATACACGGGGTCTACCTGAAGCGGGTTGCAGGCATGTCCCCCTAGATTCTAGCCCATTGAGGGGAAGGCAGGAGGCAGAGGGAAAGAGAGAGGGGACAAGGGCGATGGGGAGGGTGGGGGAGAGTGGGAAGATAAGGAGGACAAGGAGAAATTAGCATTCCCT
>DATNPS010000285.1:0-4600 GCA_036703095.1 Crinalium sp.
TACCCGTGTCATTCTGGTGCGTCATGGCATCAGTACTTACAACGTTCTAAAGAGAGTTCAGGGTCACTGCGACGAATCTACCCTGACTGACGAGGGGCGCGAGGCGGCCCGTAAGGTGGGTTTGGCGTTACAAGGATTACAATTGAATGCGGTTTACAGTAGCCCCTTGAAGCGCGCGAAAGAAACTGCCCAGCTGATTGTAGGCACATTAGGCGACGCCGTATTTTCGCCATCCGCCATCCAATTTACCGATAACCTGAAGGAAATTAACCTTGCCCTCTGGGAAGGAATGCCGTTTGATGAGGTGCGGGAGAAATTTCCTGAAGCTTATGAGATCTGGCGCGATCGCCCCCATGAGCTAAAGATGGAAATCTCCACGCCAGACGGCACGGTCGAGCTGCTTCCCGTTCCGGCACTCCATGACCAGGCCAAAAACTTCTGGCAAGACGTTCTGCCGAATCACGCAGGACAAACCATTCTGGTCGTGGCGCATAGCGGCATTAACCGCGCCCTGATTAATACCGCCGTTGGACTCAGCCCAGAACACTATCACTCCTTCTACCAATCCAACTGCGGCATCAGCGTCTTGAACTTCTCCGGTGCGCTGGGCGAACCCGTCCAGATGGAATCGATCAACCTGACCGCTCACATGGGCAAACCCCTACCTGGTTTCAGGCCAGGGCAGCAGGGGCCGCGCTTTTTGCTGGTACGGCATGGTGAAACCGATTGGAACCGTCAGAAAAAGTTTCAGGGGCAGATCGACGTGCCGCTGAATGATCAGGGGCGCTTTCAATCTCAACAGGCTTGTGCCTTCTTACGGGATGTGGAGATCGATCGGGCCGTCACCAGTCCCATGCTGCGCCCCAAAGAAACGGCAGAAATTATTCTGCAAAAGCATCCCGATGTGACACTAGAGGAAGACGCGCGGCTCTGTGAAATCAGCCACGGGCTTTGGGAAGGCAAGCTTGAAGAAGAAATCCGAGCGATCTATCCCGAAGAACTGACGCAGTGGCAACTGGCTCCCGAAACTGTTCAAATGCCGGAAGGTGAAAACCTCCAGCAGGTGTGGGATCGAGCGATCGTGGCCTGGGATGATATTGTGTCGTCTACCGTAGTGGAAGGCGATCGCATTCCCACCGTCCTCGTCGTTGCCCACGATGCCATCAACAAAGCGATCCTGTGTCACCTTGTCGGCTGGGGACCTGACCAGTTCTGGAAATTCAAGCAGGGCAATGGAGCCGTCACTGTCATCGACTACCCCAAAGGAGCCTCTGGCCCACCGATGATCCAATCGCTAAACATCACCAGTCACTTGAGCGATAGCGTTTTGGATAAGACCGCCGCTGGAGCGCTTTAGTAAGAAGGGGGATGGGGTGTAGGGTGTAGGGGAAGATGGGGGAGGTGGGGAAGATGGGGAAGATGGGGAAGCAAAAATACCTCACATCCCTATACCCCACACCCCATACCCCACACCTCCTCCCAACACCTAAAACCTAACACCCAACACCCAAATGCCTAGCGAACTAATCCGACAAGTCCGGGTACTCGATCCCGCTTCTGGAACTGACCGCATCGCGGATGTGCTGATTGAGGATGGGGTGATTGCAGCGATCGCCGATCTCATTCCCGATGCTGAAATTCCGGCTGAGAGTCGGTCGGAGTTGCAGGTGTGCGATCGCCCTGGATTAGTCCTAGGGCCAGGATTGGTAGATCTGTATAGCCATTCGGGGGAGCCGGGATTTGAGTCGCGGGAAACGCTCCGTTCGCTGGTTCATGCGGCTGAAGCGGGTGGCTTCACGCGCGTAGCAATCTTGCCCGATACTGACCCGGCGATCGATAATCCGGCGGGTGTAGAACGGTTGCGATCGCTTGCCAAATATATGCCACCGTCTAGCCTTCAGCTTTACTTTTGGGGAGCACTGACGGTTGGGGTGCAGGGCCAGCAGATGACAGAACTGGCCGAACTGGCCGAAGCAGGTATCATTGGATTTGCCGACGGTCGGCCCATTCGCCATTCAGGGCTGCTGCGCCGCATGTTGGAATATGCCTACCCCCTCAACAAACCAATCGCTCTCTGGTGCTGCGACCCTGAACTGGTGGGCAATGGCACGGTGCGTGAAGGAATGGATTCGATTCGGCTAGGCTTACCGGGCATTCCGGCGATCGCTGAAACGGCGGCGATCGCGACTATCCTGGAATACATCGAACTGCTGGGAACTCCCGTTCACCTGATGCGAATTTCGACGGCCCGTGGGGTAGAACTGATTCGACGAGCCAAGGAACGGGGCCTGCCGATTACGGCCAGCACCACCTGGATGCATGTCCTACTCAGTACAAAAGACCTGGACAGCTATGATCCCAGCCTGCATCTCCACCCACCGCTCGGCAATCCGGCAGATCATCTGGCACTGCTGCAAGGGATACGCGATGGCGTGATTGATGCGATCGCCATTGATCACACGCCCTATTCCTATGAGGAAAAAACAGTCGCCTTTTCGGAAGCTCCGGCGGGGGCGATCGGGTTAGAGTTAGCTTTGCCGTTGCTGTGGCGATCGTTGGTGGTGTCGGGTGATTATTCAGCTCTCTCGCTGTGGCGATCGCTCAGCACCAATCCGGCTCGCTGCTTGGGCCAGGCTCCTGTTACCCTGAACCCCGGACAGTTAGCCGAACTGACGTTGTTTGATCCAGAACAGCCGTGGCGGGGCGATCGCCAAACGCTAAAATCACTCTCCTATAACACTCCCTGGCTGGATCAGGAAATTACCGGACGGGTGGTGAAAACCTGGGGCTTGGGATTGTAGGCTTTAACGACGCGGCTCAAAACCGTACAGACGTCCCACTGGGACGTCTCTACCCCAATCCCTATTTTTCACAAACTGTGGTGACGCACCTTACATCCCGTACAGACGTCCCACTAGGACGTCTCTACCCCAATCCCTATTTTTGGTAGGGTGGGGTGGGGCCAATGCCACCTGCACGACCGGGCGGCCAGAAACGAATCACGGCACGACCAATAATATTTTCGCGTGGCACATATCCCCAGAAATGGCTGTCGTAGCTGTTGTTGCGATTATCACCCAGCACCAGATAGGAATTGGCGGGTACGACCTCTGGCCCCCACTGGTATTCTGGCTCTGCGGCAATGTAATTTTCGGATAGCGGCTGGCCGTTCACAAAAACCTTGCCATCTCGAACTTCAACCTTGTCTCCGGGCAGGCCAATCACCCGTTTGATAAACGCATCTTTGAGGCTAGGATTTTCCTGCTTCAGCCGTTGTGTGGGCCAAAATACAATAATGTCGCCCCGTTCTGGGGTGTGGAAGTGATAGCTGACTTTTTCAACAATCAGGCGATCGTTAACTTCTAGGGTCGGCAACATGGACTCCGAGGGAATGTAGCGAGCCTCTGCCACAAAATGCCGAATCCCCAACGCCAGGATGATGCTCAATCCAATGGTTTTCAGTCCTTCTACCCAGGGATTTTCCGGCTTGGCGTCGGTCGAGGGTGTGGGGTTGGGTTGGGGTTGTCCTTGGCTGTTGAGATTGGGAACTGGATTAGAAGGGCCAGAACTTAATGGTTTGGAATCTTCAGCGTCAGGGTGAGTGTTTGAATCGGATTGAATTGACATTGGTGTTGATAATTGAATGAGGCAAAACGGAACAAAACGGCTAACTGAGGTGAATGTAAGAAGGATGCAAGCTTAGCGACAAATGCCAGAATTCCGAGCCAAATGGATGGTATAGCTGTATTCATTTGGGTTAGGACGGGGTGCAGGGGTGGAACCCCTGGCTGGGGGCGAAGCCCCAATACCCCTCTTGGTTTTCGATGTCCTAACGGACATGACTATAGCTATAAGTACCGGGAAATGACGTGTTTTTAAGTCTCCTCGGAACGAAGTGGCTGCGGTTAACCATCAATCTAGTTGATTCTAAGATATTGCTACAGTATGTCTGCAAAAAACAGAGATCTGTATCTTTTAAGATTTGATCAACCATTCTCAGTATGCAAATCGGTTTCAAAATAAGAATTGCTGAGATTTGATAGATGGCAGTCCCACCGAGCTAACTCATCCTACATTTGATTCAACTTACCCACTATTGTTCCTACGGTTGAAATCGGTAGTGAATTCTAAAGTATTGTGGTCTCATTCTCTGGTTTGTTTTTGCCCTCTCAGCAATTCTCAGTATGCAAATTGGGGTGAAGCAAGTTCGCCTGCGTCGAACTTGCTTCACCCCAATTGCGGGTTTTGCGCGTCCGACGGGCGCGCAAAACCCGCAATTATTTCAAAATTAGAATTGCTGTTGCCCTCTAGCAATGATTTTGAAACCGATTGCGGGTTTTGCGCACCCATCGGACGCAGTAGGGGAATACAAGCCCACCCGCGACGAGCTTGTATTCCCCTGATTTACATAGTGAGAATTGCTGTCAACCTCTGCTGCGCTCAACGTAGTTTGCACAGTAGTATGTAGTGTGCACAGTATATAGTGTGCGATCGCCCCACGATCAAGAAGTCCTCTGGCAAGCACTGCTGGATGGCGTGATCGACTTCATCGCCACTGATCACGCGCCGCCCACGCTGGAGGAGAAGGCGAAAGGCTATC
>DATNPS010000293.1:0-16731 GCA_036703095.1 Crinalium sp.
AACACAATGAGTTTCAAAATGAGAATTACTCATTAACGTACTCCTCACTGTATTCCCCTAACAAAGACAAAATGCGATCGAACTCAAATCGACGGGCAAGCTCGCTCAGTCCTTCGACAAGCTGATGATGTTCTTCTGGAAGCTGATTCAGCAATTGAAGAATTTGCATGTCATCTCCGGACATCGTAGTTTGATATAACTGGTTGACCCAGACATCCGAAACGAGAGGTAGTATAGTCGCACAAAGAGAAGATAGAGAAGAAAGAGTTGGCTGTGCTGCGTGGGTATGGCATTCTGCTTGATTTGCATAGGTATATTGCAAATCAAGCAGGCCAGCAATCTTGTCAAACAATTCGTTGATCTGGAAGGGCTTTTTAAGAAAATCATCGCATCCTGAAGCAGTAGCCCGGTCGTGATCATTTTGAAAAACGCTAGCAGATAATGCAATGATCTTAGTGGTGTCGGGAACGGCTGCGCTGCGCTCTTGAATCCGGATGCGCTGCGATGCTTTCAGACCATCCAGGACGGGCATTCGGATGTCCAGCAGGATCAGATGAGGATGCCATTGATGCCAGCGGGCGATCGCCTCTTCGCCATTTCCAGCCAGTTGAGTCGAAAAGCCAATGGGTTTGAGCAAATCAACGAGTAGTTCACGGTTCTCAGGTTGGTCATCTACGATCAGAATCCGATAATCAGGCTGACCAGGACGTAGACCCGTCACCAAACGATCAGAGTGGATGGATGGCTCAATTGCCGTATCCGCGATCTGTGCTGTAATCGTAAATGTAAAGATGCTGCCCTCTCCGGGAGTGCTCTGAACGACAACGTTGCCGCCCATCAATTCCACAAATTTTTGGCTCAGCGTGAGTCCCAACCCCGTTCCCTCCGTCAATCGTTTGCCGGAAGTGGTTTGTTCAAATGCTTCAAAAATGCGCTTTAGATCCTGGGTTTGAATGCCAACTCCAGTATCGTGAATTGCAAATTTTAACTGAATCTCATCTCTCAAATCAGAGGCAGAGGTTAAAATGTGATCCACATCTGGCTCTATTAAGCTGACTTTTAAGGTGACATTTCCTTGCTCGGTAAACTTGATGGCGTTGCTCACCAGGTTGATCAACACCTGGCGTAATTTCCCAGGGTCAGTGGTGACGAATGGCGGTAGGTTGGGCGCAATTTCCACATATAGCTCAATCCCTTTGGCGATCGCCCGTTCGCGCAGCATCGCTCCCACGGTTTGAACCAGGTTGGGTAGATCAAAATTGCTTTCGACTAGTTCCAAATACCCTGCTTCAATCTTCGACAAATCCAAAATACTGTTAATCAACTCCAGCAAGTGTTCACCACTGCGGTTAATAATCTCTAAATGGCGTTGATAGTCAGGCGACAAGGTGTCATCCCGACGCATAATCTGAGCAAATCCCAAAATTGCGTTAAGCGGTGTACGGAGTTCATGGCTCATGCTGGCCAGGAAAGAACTTTTAGCCCGATTCGCGGCTTCAGCCGCTTCTTTGGCTTGCTGTAACGCTTGTTCAGCTTGCTTGCGAGCGCTAATATCGCGAACAATGAACAACACCTGATCATCTCCAACGGGCATCACCCGCACTTCTTCATATTGCAGCGTATTGTCGTCAATCCAAATTTTCTGCTCATAGGATTGGAGTTCATGAGTCGTCAAGGCTCGCCGAATGTAGTGAAGATGACGATAGGCGACGTCGGCTGGCAGCATTTCAGCCATAGAGCGTCCAATCGGCTCGTTCTCCTCTGTAATTAAATTATGGAAATGCTTGCTTCTGGAATATTCAAGGAACGTACCATCTGCATGAACCGAAAAGATGAGGTCGGGAATGGCACTAATGATCGCCCGATTTTGAGCTTCGCTTTGACGCAATGCGGCTTCCGTTTGCTTCAGTTCAGTGATATCGGTTGAAATGCCACAGATGGCATATATTTGGCCGTCCTCATCTTTAAGAGGTACTTTGGTAGATAGATAGTTATGGGGTTCTCCATTTCGTTTCAAAACCTTTACTTCATGCTGTCCTAAAACAGTTGCCGTTTCAACAACCTGCTGATCATTGTTTCTCAAGATTTGAGCCGTTTCTTCACTGAAAAATTGAAAGTCATCTGCCCCAATAATTGCTTCTCTCGGTAATCCAAATAGCTCCGTGTATAGTCGATTCACATAGGTATAGCAACCATTAAGCGTTTTGATCGAGATACAGGCCCCGATGTTATCTAAAACAGTTGATAGAAATGCCTCTTGTTCTAGTAGAATAGCCTCTACCTGTTTCCGTTCTGCGATTTCATACTCTAATGCAATCGTGCGTTCATAAACCTGACGCTCCAAATTTTGCTTGTATTCCTCAAGGACTTGAGTCGCTAGTTTGCGATCGGTCACATCGGTAGCGATACCATCCCAAACGATACTACCGTTTGGCAAACGGACTAAATGAAACAGTGTTTCAATCCACTTTTGTTTTCCAGAAGCCGTTATAATGCGATGTTCAAGCAATGTGGGCTGAAGTGTTTGAACTGAATTATGAACACTATCTTCTAATGCGGCTAGATCGTCCGGATGTACGATTGACCAGATGGCTTTTGGATTTTGTAGTACAGCTTCTGCTTCTACTTCAAAAATTTCACGACAGCGAGGACTGATGTAGGTAAATTCAAACTGCTGATCGGGATGAATAATGTAGCGATAGATGACGCCAGGAACGCTCTCTGCAATCCAGCGAAATTGATCTTCTTGTTCTCGAAGTGCTGCTTCAGCCTGTCTGCGGGCCGTGATATCTTGAAAGGTTGAAATTGCATACAGCATCTCACCCTGAGCGTTAAAGACAGGGGTTGCTCGAATGCCTAATAGTGTGATCCGATCGCGATCGCGAACTTCCAAGTCATCCGCACTGCTGGATTCCCCTCGCAATACCTGAACAAACGGCAATTCCTCAACGGGGTAAGGGTCTTCTGTTCCTGCCCGATATAGCTGATCGTGATTGACAATTTGTTCGAAGGGCACCTCAGAAGAGGCGTCCAGATTCAACAATTTTTGACCCGTCGAGTTCAGATAGGCATCTTGACCATCTGGATACAGCACTGCAATGCCAAACGGCAGCGTTTCGAGGATCTGTCTCGCTGGATCTTCCTCAGCCGTATCTTCGTGCTGCGAAGGTGCGATCGCCCTTGCGCGTGGGTTCTTTATTGGCTGACTGGCTGTAGGAACTTGAAGCGATCGGGCTGACCATCGGGCTATGATGGCTGCCACTCCTGTAGTCGTCAAAAAGAATGCGATGATTGAGAGGAGGACTATCTGAACATGAACATCCCCGCTTCCTTCAGCGTAAGAAAGAAGAATCACATCATGCGCAGCAATTGAATGACTGTGACAGAAAAATACCGTAACAAATCCAACACTAACGATAAGCTGCAAGACAAATAGAATTGTTAAGTAGAACCAGGGTGCCGTGTTGTTAGAAGCCTTACTCATATTTTCGTTTCAAAAGAATTTCGAGCGATGAAGAATGACGGACGTCAACGTTATTTTGTGAGTGCAACATAGATATAACGCTCACAGAAATAACAGGGTGAATGGGTTGAGATGACGGGAATCAGTGAGCAAGCTCCTAACAGGCGACCTCTGTTGATTCAACTTCTGTTGATTCTGTAGTTAGGCTTCCCAAATTGCGAGCATTATCTTAAATGATGAATTCATCTGAAAAGCAGTGCATCTGCGTGGTCGGATGGGTACTCTAATGTCAAACTTTGGCTTTATACAGCGATTTTTAATCGCTTAAAACCAGGTTATTTTTTGAGAGTTGCGCTCCGCACGGCTCTTAAAAAATAACTATGGCTTACTCAAGCGTAAAGCGTTGTAAGTCGGGCCAGATAACGTCATGGGTGGGTATCATCTCTGAATTTAGAGCCGTCTATTTGCCGTGGATTTACTGTATTTGTCAGTCCAATACTTGAATCATGCGATCGCCTAAACCCGCCTAAGTAGGTAGGCACAATTAAACATTAGATAGAAAAACCGGGGGAGTGCCCCGGAGGGGCACTCCCCCGGTTTCTGGGTTTGGTTTAATTAGGCTTGCCTACTTATTCAAAAAGGCACAAGATTGCTCAAGTTCAATGAATTCCTCCGTTAATTCACAGTCAGCATGAAAGCAGATCGCGAGCAACCATATTCGTATACTGAACGGGGTCAACGGCGTTGTGTCCCTCTAAGCATTGGCATAGCCAGTGTGGTAGTAGGGCTGCTGTGCTGGCAGGATGCTGCGATCGCCACCCCCATCCTCACAGAAGCACCATTGTCCTCCAGTGTGAGCAGCCTCTTGGCCTTCTTACAGTCCTCCTGGTCGGTAGCCGAGCGGGGTTTCACCGTCTCGATGCTGCTGCTGGCCGTCTACTGGTTTCTAAAAGCACAGCAGCGGACTAAGCAAATTCAACAGGTTTTGCAGAAAGGTTCTCAGTATGATTCGCAGAGCGGTGATTTGCAGGACGATATGACCGCTGAGCAGACGGAATCGGGACTGGGCGATCGCTCGTCAACCGAAAAAGCTCTGAAAGACATTGAGAGCCGATATCGTTCCGTCGTTAACAATCTTAAGGAGGTCATCTTCCAAACGGATGCCACCGGATTGTGGATCTTTCTGAACCCGGCCTGGACTGAAATTACAGGGTTTTCGGTGGAAGAAAGCCTGGGCACCAATTTCTTAAACTATGTTCATCCGGACGATCGCCAGCATAATCTAGAACTCTTTCAACCTCTGATTGCACGCCAGAAAGAATATTGCCGTCACGAAATTCGCTATCTCACCAAGGATGGGTCATTTCGCTGGATCGAAGTTTTTGCCCGACTGACACTCGATACGGATGACACGACCATCGGCACCTCTGGCACACTCAATGATATTACGGAGCGCAAACAGGTAGAGTCCGCCCTTCAGGAAAGCGAACGCCGATTTCGCACGTTATCAAGTTTTGCGCCTGTCGGAATTTATCGCACCGACGCCTACGGGCACTGTATTTATGTCAATGGACGCTGGTGTGACCTGGCTCAACTGTTGCCCTCACAAGCGATGGGAGACGGATGGGAAACAGCGCTGCATCCCAACGATCGCGATCGCGTTTTGGCCGAGTGGAATGCAACTGCTCTGTTAGGGCGTGAGTTTGCGCTGGAGTACCGGTTTCTGCATCCCGATGGAACTGTGATTTGGGTGTTTGGGCAAGCGCTCCCGCTTGTGGATGAGGAGAGGACGATCACCGGGTTTATTGGCACGATCAGCGATATCACGCATCAGAAGCACGCCGAAGAAACATTGCGCCAAAGTAACGAATTGTTGCACGTGGTCAGCAATATTCAGTCGCAGTTCATCGCGGATACGGAACCGCGTCTTTTGTTTGATACCTTGCTGGGGAATTTGCTGGAACTCACCCAAAGTGCCTACGGGTTTACGAGTGAAATTTTGTATGCTCCGGATGGAGAGGTTCGTCTGGAAGCAACGCACATGAAAGTGCGGGGACGGCCTTATCTGAGAACCCATGCGATCACCAACATTGCCTGGGATCAGGCCAGTCGCGATCTGTATGAGCAACATGCCGTTAAAGGAATGGAATTCCATAACCTCAGTAGCTTGTTTGGGGCTGTGATTTTAACCGGGAAGCCCGTAATCGCCAACCATCCGGCTACTGATCCCCGCCGCTGCGGCCTGCCCGATGGTCATCCACCGCTAAATGCCTTTCTGGGCCTGCCGCTGTATCAGAACAACGTTCTGATCGGAATGGTGGCGGTTGCCAATCGCGAAGGTGGGTATGACGATGCGCTGGTTGATTATCTCCAGCCATTTCTGACGACCTGCGCCAATATTGTCGTCGCTTACCAGAACGATCGCCGCCGTCAGGAGGCAGAAGCCAATCTGCAAAAGCAGTTACGGCAAACGCTGCTGCTTAAACAAATTACAGAAGAAATTCGTCAGAGTCTGAACAGTAAACAAATTTTTGAGACGGCAGCCATCCAAATCGGTCAAGCCTTTAAGGTTAACTGCTGCACGATTCGTACCTATATTGCTGCACCGATCGCCAAAATCCCGATTGTTGCGGAGTATTTGGAGCCAAACTATCAGTCCATTGCTCACATCCCGCTTCCGCTGATCAAAAATTCGTATGTTGAGCATCTATTAACACACGACCAGGCGATCGCCATTGCTGATGTGGCTCAAGAGCCGATTGTCAGCAAAATCAAGCCTATGGTTGAGGCAATGGGCGTGCAGTCGATGCTGTCCGTGCGGACGTCCTATCAGGGAGAACCAAATGGAATTATTTCACTGCATCAGTGCGATCGCCCCCGCGAATGGATGGCAGATGAGGTTGAACTGCTGGAAGCGATCGCTGCCCAGCTTGGTATTGCGATCGCTCAGGCCCGCTTGCTCGATCGGGAGGTGCGGCAGCAAGAAGAGCTGACCCTAAAAAACACTGCTTTAGAACAGGCCAAACAGCAGGCAGAATCCGCCAACCTTTCCAAAGGACAGTTTCTCGCGATGATGAGCCACGAAATTCGCACGCCCATGAATGCGGTGATTGGCATGACTGGGCTACTGCTGGATACGCCACTGGCCCCACAGCAGCGAGAGTTTACTGAAATCATTCGCAACAGTGGCGATGCCTTGCTAACCGTCATTAATGACATTCTTGACTTCTCTAAGATTGAGTCCAACAAACTCGAACTCGAAGAGCATGTGTTTGAAATCAGGTCATGTGTGGAAGGGGCAATCGACTTACTGGCTCCTAAAGCCCTTGAGAAACAACTGGAACTGGCCTATATCATCAGCCCTCAGGTGCCTGCTCACGTCCTGGGGGATGCCAGTCGGGTACGCCAAATCCTGGTTAACTTACTCAGTAACGCCATCAAATTTACAGATGCGGGTGAGGTTGTGATTATCGTAACGGCTCGTCAGCAATCCTCCTCCTCTGACCCGAATTCCTCCAAATACATCCTCCAGTTTGCCGTTCAAGATAGCGGAATTGGTATTCCATGTAACAAAATGGGGCGGCTATTCAAGCCCTTTAGTCAGGCCGATAGTTCCACCACGCGTCAGTATGGCGGAACGGGACTGGGATTAGTCATCAGCAAATGTTTAAGTGAACTGATGGGTGGCACGCTCTGGGTGAGCAGCCAGGGATATGTCGGTGGGTTTCCACCGGATGACTGGAAACGGCTGATGTCCCCCTCTGATTGGAGCCAATGCCAGCGGCGTTCAGACGAGAGTGACCTGGCAGAATCACAAGCTGTCCCAGTTCTCCAACCGGATGTTTTTCCGGGTTCAACGTTTTACGTCACCATTGAGGCGCAGGCCGTCACGATGGTTGTCAGTTCAGATCAGGATGGAACAACCTCTGTCCTGACGGGTAAGCGATTGCTGATCGTAGATGATAATGCGACCAATTGCAGGATTTTGGAGTTGCAAGCCACCTCCTGGGGGATGGAAACCCGGATTGCCCAATCCGGACAGGCGGCGTTGGACTGGCTGAAGCAGGGGGAATCGTTTGATTTAGCTGTGTTAGATATGCAAATGGCGGATATGGATGGGCTGACCCTCGCGGCTGAAATCCATCGTCACCCGTCTAATCGGCACCTGCCGCTGGTGCTGCTCACCTCTCTGGGCAAGATAGAAAGCTATTGCCAGAACAATTCTGATCTGGCGGTTTGTTTGAGCAAACCGATTAAACAATCTCAACTCTATAATGCTCTCATTCAAGCGTTGAGCCATCAACTCACTCAAGAGCAACCATCCCCTCCTGATAAACCATTGCCTGATAAACCATTGATTGATGCTTCGATCGCCCAGCGGCATCCGCTCCGGATTTTACTGGCGGAAGACAATCGGGTGAATCAGAAGGTAGCCCTGCTCATGCTACAGCGCATGGGATACCGAGCCGATGTAGCCGGGAACGGATTAGAAGCACTGGAGGCACTCTCCAGACAGCCATATGATGTGGTGCTGATGGACGTTCACATGCCTGAACTGGACGGATTGGAGGCAACTCGTCGAATTCGGCAGAGTGCGCTAGCCAACCGGAGCCAAGATTCTCCAAAGGCTCAAACCTTGTCTCCAGCCCTGTTGGTAGCTCCCCTGCTCTCCTGTCAACCCCGAATTATTGCCATGACGGCTAATGCGATGCGGGGCGATCGCGAAATTTGTTTGGACGCGGGAATGAATGACTACATCAGTAAACCTATCCAGATTGAAGAACTGGCGCAGGCTCTCAGTAAATGCCGTTAAGGTCTGCTATTCAGGCACTTTGGGCTAAAAAGTCGATGCTGCAAGGATTTTAGCTTAAAAAATGCAATTTAGTTGAATTTTTTACGTTGATTTCTACTAACTAATTCCTACTAATTGTTAACTAAATCTGTTTCTCTATGGCGCACCAGCAAAGGGTTGTAGTAAAATCGGTCGATTGTAAACCTACTCAAAAAGCCCCAACCTATGAATAAAGCAGAACTTGTTGATGCGATCGCTGAACGTGTTAGCGTCACCAAAAAAGAGGCTGATCTCGTTCTGACGGCTGTACTGGAATCCATACAGGAAGCCGTTTCTAAGGGAGATAAAGTCACTTTAGTTGGCTTTGGCACCTTTGAAGCAAGAGAAAGATCGGCTCGTGAGGGCCGTAATCCCCGCAGCGGTGAAACCATTAAAATTCCCGCCACGACCGTTCCTGCCTTTTCCGCTGGAAAGCTCTTTAAAGAAAAGGTATCCTCCGGTAAGTAGTTGCCGTTAACGCAACCCATCAATTCGGGGCTACTGTGCCCTTTATTTCTTATGGATGCCCTTGTCCCCAGTCTGGAGACGGGGCATTTTGCTGGTTAAAATTATGTGAATTTGACAATGGCGAAAATAGGTATCCCGCCCGTCGGGCGGGATACCTATTTTCGCCGTTTCGGCCGCCCGACAGGCGGCCGAAACGGCACTATCGAATTCACGTTAAAATTGGTTGCGGCGCAGGTTTAACGCAGGTGAGATGTCTTCCAGCGAGTCTCAATTTGAACCCAATGACGCGCAAAAACCGCTATTGGGGGAGTGTAAGCTTGCACTCCCCAGATTGGCACAATGTTATAACAACCGGGGGAGCGCTCCGGAGGGGCGCTCCCCCAATTGTTAATGACGACCATCTACTTACTCCTGCTTGAGCGATGAGAATTCTATTGGTTGAGGATGATGATCGGATTGCGAAGCCCCTCGCAGAGGATTTGCGGCATCAGCATCACGTCGTAGACCTGGCCGATGATGGCCTTGAGGGTTGGCAATGTGCTCAAACGGTGGTCTATGACATGATTTTGTTGGACATCATGCTGCCCAAACTCGATGGCATTACGCTTTGTCAAAAGCTGCGATCGGCAAACTATACCGGGTTTATCTTGATGATAACGGCACGAGATACCACAACCGATAAAGTGATTGGGCTAGATGCGGGTGCGGATGATTATTTAGTCAAGCCGTTTGAACTGGAGGAGTTATCTGCTCGGATACGGGCGCTGTCTCGTCGTCCATCTATGCTGCAACAGCCTGTTTTGCAGTATGGCAAGTTAGAGATGAATCCAGGTCTGCATACTGTAACGTATGATGGCGTGATGTTGAATCTCACGCCCAAAGAATACTTGATTTTGGAGTGTTTTCTTAAAAATCCCGCGCAGGTTTTTACTCGCTCCATGCTGCTAGATAAACTGTGGGAACTGGATCATCTCTCTGGAGAAGATACGATTAAAACGCATATTACAAATCTTCGCCGTAAACTCAAAGCTGCCGGAAGTACAGAAGAGTTGCTTGAAACGGTGTATGGAGTTGGTTATCGGCTACGGACTATCGCAATTCCTGATGGATTGTGAGAAGCGCTCCCACGAATTATTTAAACGGCTACAGTCATGTTTAATCAAGTTCAATATCGACTGCTGCGATATTATTTGGGTGTGATCACGTTGATTCTGGGAGGATTTGCGATCGCCGTTCGATTCACCTTTGTTCATAGCTTGAAGTGGCAGTTAATTGATGAAGTTAAAACGTTGGCAAGGGCCGCTTCTACAGACTTAGAGATGAAAGATGGACATCCCCATATAGAAGACATTGATCAATTTAATGGAAATAATCAAGCGGTTCAATGGTTTGATGCGCAGGGCCAGCAATTAATACGGCAAGGAAAACATGTCTTAACCATTCCGCTCAATCCCAAAAAACAGATTCAAGTGCAACAGGAACCGCTCGCTATTCTGGGCGTTACGCTGTCGGTGCATGATAAACACACCAATCAGCTTGTTGGTTTTGTACGAGCGAGTGAAACGCTGGAAGGATTGAACAACACGATTCATCGGTTAGATGTGGGATTAGGCGGCAGTATTTTAGTAGCATTGCTCCTGAGCGGATTAAGTGGAATTTGGTTTATCCGCCAGGTGATGCAGCCGATTCAACAAAGTTTTCAAAAGTTACAGCAATTTACGGCAGATGCTTCGCACGAGTTGCGCAGTCCCCTGATGGCGATTAAGAGTAATGCATCAGTAGCACTTCGGTATCCAGAAGGAATTCGCGATTCGGATATTGAAAAATTTCACGCGATCGCCAGTGCAACCCAGCAAATGACTCAGTTGACTGAAGATTTGCTCTTGCTGGCACGAGCCGATCGGGCAATCAAACCGAGATCGAACACCGTTAATCTAACGGCTATTCTCAAGCAACTCGTTCACGATCATTTACCGCAAGCGCAAGACAAGCAAATTGAACTCAGGTTCCAGATCTCAGAACAACTGTATAGTCGGGGGGATAGCGTTCAACTAACCCGCCTGTTTAAGAATCTAATTGAAAATGCCCTGCACTATACGCCAGAGCAGGGCACGGTTAGCATTGACGCTATTCGTGCGGAACACCACCTGATCATTAACGTTCAAGATACGGGAGTAGGCATTGCACCTGAACATCTTCCGTTCATTTTCGATCGCTTTTGGCGAGCCGATCGATCGCGTGCCCGCTGGACGGGTGGTTCGGGTTTGGGATTGGCGATCGCCAAAAGTATTGCCCAATCCCATAGCGGCAAAATTACAGTTACCAGTCAGCTTAGCGTAGGCAGTTGTTTTACCGTATCGTTACCAGCTCACGACGCCTGATTTGTAATCTTTCCGAGTTTTTTACTTTTTCGATTTACACTGAGCGCTAGCTTCTCCAGTAAAGGTGAAAAAATCTATGGTGAGCAAAAATAATGTGGCGATCGCTGGACTCATCAATGTCGCTTTACTTGCAATGTCTCTTGCAACCACCGCACAAGTTAGCACCACTCAAACCGCTTTCTATGTGTCTACCAGCGGTCGTGCGGGACATGTGAATTATGATGTTCAACTCAACTCGGATTGCTCACCTATTCGCACCAACCCAGTTCATAGCTATTACAAAAAGAGTGATGGCAGTACACGCCAACTGGATCATTTGGAACAAGAAGGCTACAGCATTACGAATCAATCTGTTACAGGCAATACGGTCAATCTTACCATTGCAGCGTTACAACATTATGGGATTGAAAAGCCAATTACAATCACCTCATCCCGATTGCCAAATCGAACCTGCCAAACGCGCGCATTTATTCCAATTAACGGAACGCCGACTCCTCTGTCGTATGTTCATGTTGAAGTCAACCGCAGACAGCTTTTGGGACAGACGGTAGGTATTGATATCCTCAACATCTCATTAGTCGGAAGCAACCAACAAAGCGAAACAGTTGCCTGTAGCTCAAACTGTCATTACGGATTGTGACGCTTAGTGTACCCGTCAAACAATCTTTCCGACTTCTTGACATTTGATTGGTACAGTCAGACCGCTCCTCAGAATGCACTATTGTTATGTGGCGTGATTCTCGCTTACAGGTTTTGTTGGCGATCGGCTCTCTAACCGTCATGGCTGGAGCGGTGATTGCTCCAAACCTGCCAGAAATCATTCATCAACTTCACTTCAATCCAGGACTCGCCGGAAGCTTAGTAAGTCTGCACTTTCTTACGGTAGCGTTATCGGTTCCCCTGTTTGGCATTTTGGCTGACGGAGTTGGAGCGTTACCCGTTTTAGTTCCGGCTCTTGTATTCTATGCTTTGTTTGGGGTGGCAGGAGCCGCCATGTCTGACTTGATTCCACTGATGGTAACGCGTGGTTTATTAGGCATTGCTACGGGTGCCATTACTGCTGCCAGTTTGGGGTTGATGGGAAAGCTTTATCAGGGAGAAGCCCGTTCCCAGGCTCTTGCTTATGCGGCTAGCACGATTAGTTTGGCGAATATTGTCTATCCTTTGCTGGCAGGATGGTTGGGATCATTCTCCTGGCGTTGGGCGTTTTGTTTGTATGGGCTGGCTCTACCCCTGGTCATCGCTGCATCTGCTATCCTCCAGCACCAGCCTGCATCTAGGAGCCATTGGACGACCGCATCATCTGATCCAGCGATCGCTTCCCTATCTAACGCCCTCCCCCAACTCCTGCGTCATCCTCACACCTTGCAGTTATTACTGGCTCTGGCCACCACATCTGGGATTGTGTATGCCTCTATTGTTTATATTCCGCTTTATATGCGGACGACATTAGCGGCAAATACGATTCTGATTGGGATCGTGCTGGCCTCAAAAGCGATGGGAGCCACTCTGACCTCTGCTTTGGGAACACGCTCCATTGTGAAACGCTGTGGGCACTTGGGGGCGATCGCGCTGGGATATGGTGTGATCGCATTCTCTCTAATATTGCTGCCTCAACTGCACCAATTTTCGTTGATTTTGCCTACGGCTGTTTTATTTGGCATGGGATTTGGCATCGTAGTACCCAGTTTATATGGAACGTTATCGCATCGGGCGTCTATTCAGCTTCAGTCCAGTATTCTGGCGGCTGGAACAGGTTCAGCATTCATTGGGCAGTTTCTCTCACCGATCTTACTGGCTCCTGTTTTAATCAAATTTGGTATCTCGACTGTTTTCTATACCACCGCAATAATTGCACTCAGTGCTGGGCTACTCGTTACACGTTTGGGACAGGATAAAGTAGGTTCCGCAATCGTTATTAAATAGTCATCAACTACAACTTAAAGTGGTGCATCAGACTATTCATGATTTATTTAGAATTTGACCCGAATGACTACCGCTATATCTCTCAGTGACGATCAGTTTTACAATCAAAAAAATCTTCATTGGACACCAATTGCTCCTCGACGGGAAGATCGAGGTAATGTTAAAGTTGTTTGGCTGCAAGGTAGCCCTTATGAAATGGGGTATCAACATGGTCAACTGCTGCATGATGAAATTGCTGCCTTACCACGTTGGTTTATTACATCCTTAAAGGTGTTTGCTAAACATTTGGGATTAGCACGCTTTGCAAAGCGCCGATCGTTTCAGGACATTATTGAAGAAAGCAACGGATTAGCGGCTGCAACGGCTGATTTGGGATTAACCGTTGAAAGCTGTTTAGCGATCGCCCTGGCAGATGTGTTTCAAGCGTTTCTGCGAGATGCGCTGCCTGTGTTGCTGAATTATAACGTTGATGTTCGCCAATGGTTTCCGGCTGTTGATCTGGGCTGTTCTCAAGTTTTTGTGACTCATCGTGCCACTACAGATGGGCGGCTCTACCACGGCAATAATTTGGATTGTCCCAGGAAACCTATTCAGTATTGGCTGAAACATACGACTGTATTTGTTCGACAGCCGAATCGCGGCATTCCCCATGTTTCGATCGCCATTCCAGGAGCCATATGGCCTAATTCTGGCTTAAATGCTGCCGGAATTTCTCTGGCATTTAATACGGCTCATCCCGGACGCCTGAGTGAGTTTTCTCTGAAGGGGCGAAGTCACGTTCAAATCATGGCTCAGATTCTGCAATATGCCAGAAGCTACAGTGACGCGAAACGTTTTATGGCCTCCCAGACTCATCTGGTGTCGGGATTAATTGCCGTTGCGGATGGTAAATCTAAGCAAGCTGGAGTATTTGAGACAACGGCTCAACAAACTGCAATTCGGGAATTGGATGAAACAGGAGTGCTGTATGTCACCAATCATTTCGTAACACCTGAGATGAAGAGTCGTGATCAAACTCCACCTCGTTTATCCAGCACAACCCGCTACGATCGCTTCCGACAGATGTTAGACCCGCATGGGCTACATTCTTGCTACGGCAAAATTGATCTTAATGAAATGATGCAAATTCTGCGCGATCGTATCAATCCCTACACACTTAGGGAAAGCCCCTTAGAGATGTATGATGATAATGCCAGTATCGCTACAAACGGTGTACTGCGTCAGGTCATTTTTGATCCAGCCAATTTGTGTTTCTGGATCGCTACAGGAGACGTACCCGTTGCGGCTAATCCATTCACAGCATTCTCACTAGCTGAACTTTTGAATATTCAAGAACCGCTCCTCACACGCTAATTCAAACTTCACATAATTTTTTTCGTATAGTATGACTAATCTTGCATTATCGCTATTAAGCACATACGCTGGCTATGCCAAACAGCGGCTTGTTCGTAAAACACATCATTTGATGGAAACTCAAGAGAAATTCTTACAGGATTTTATTCGCCACCATCAGCATACTGAATTGGGCCAGTCCTCTGCCCTGAGCGAGATTAAAACGCTGGATCAGTTTCGCGATCGCATTCCTGTTCGACCCTACAGTTACTACGAGCCGTATGTTGCTCGCATTGCAGCAGGAGAAAAAAATATTCTCAATCCGGACGCTGTGGATTACATTAATCTCACCAGCGGCTCCACTGGAGTTAACAAAAAAGTTCCGGTGACTCGGCAGTATCAGTCTTCTTTACGACGGGCAGAATTGGCCAGCATGGGGTTTGGGATTGAAGCATTACGGCAACGAAATCTCAAGTTTGGCAAGTCGCTGGTGACAAACTCCATCAAAATTCAAGGCGTGACGTCTGGAGGAATTGAGTATGGCTCTGTCAGTGCTGGAAATCTTCGGAAAGCCAGAGTCATGTTTGGGCAGGTTTTTGACTTTCCGTTTGAAGCGTTGTACATCAGCAATTCCCTGGCACGACACTATGTTTGCTTACTGTTTGCCCTGCGGAACCCCAATCTGCGGGGCATGATTGCGAACTTCCCCATGTTAATTCTACGGACGTGCGGCTATCTGGAACGTTATGCCGAGGATTTAATTGCAGATTTAGAGAAGGGAGCGATCGCCTCCTGGGTGCCAATAGAGCCTGAAATCCGTGCTGTGTTAGAGCGGCGATGGGAACCTGCATCCACACGAGCAGCACAACTGCGAGCCATTTTGAACGTAGAAGGTCGCTTAACCCCTAAATCAGCCTGGCCGAAGTTCTCATACGTCACGACCGCTCGTGGCGGAACGTCTAATTTTTACTTTGAGCGGTTTCCAGATTATTTCGGTGATATACCCGTCTCTGGAGGCATTTACGGAACGGCAGAGGGAAATTTTAGCGTGTATCCTGATTTCGATACGGATGGGGGCATCCTGGCGATCGAATGCGGTTTCTTCGAATTTATTCCCCCAGATCAGTGGGATGAAGAGTATCCCAAAACGATCTTGCCAGCCGACGTTAATGTGGGCGAACGCTATCGTATTGTAGTCACAAGCTACAGTGGGTTTTGTCGCTATGATATTGGTGATGTTGTAGAAGTGCTGGGATTTTACAATGGAACTCCGCTGATCGTTTTTCGTCATCGTCGGGGAGGATTGCTGTCATCGACAACCGAAAAAACGACAGAATTTCATGTGACTCAGGTCATGCAACAGCTTCAAAAAGAGTTTTCTGTAAAGTTAGATGATTTTTGTATTACGCTTTCTGAAGCTGAATTTCCGTCTCCGTATTTAGTCAATATTGAGCTTGCGCCAGGTCATGACTTGTCTCATCCTGAAGACTTTTTAAAGCGGTTTGAGTATTGGATGGGAACATTCAATCAGCCTTATGCTACTGTGCGGCAAGATCAAGTTCCACCGCCGCGCTTGCGCATTTTGGGTTCCGGCAGTTTTGCACTGGTTCGTCAGCGTCAGGTTGAACGAGGAGCACCGGATAGCCAGCTCAAAATTCCTCATGTCAGTGAAGATCGGTATTTCCTGCAAGACCTGGTGATTTTGCAAGAGGTGAAGTTAGAAACACAGCAGCCTCCCCAACTGATTTATTAGACTCGGTCTGGCAAGACGGTTCCTGGGTAATACACAACATTCGATCGTCAGAGGAAATCATTATGGTTGGATCAGTCTTGGCCCGCTGCTCTAATTCTTGATAAAAGCGAATCTTTTGTTGAATTGCGGCCAGGTTTTGTTGAAGTTCCTGAATGTGTTGCTCAACGTTGCGCTGATGGTCTTCGAGAATGGCTCTGCGATCGCTAATTGCCTCTGGACGTTCGTAAAACAAACGGGCCAACTGCTGCATTTGACGGATTGGCATCCCTGTTGCGCGCAGGCGGGTGAGAAATTCGATCCGAGTCACATCGGTAGTCGCGTAGCGCCGATGCCCGTTGGCTGCCCGATTAATGGGTTCCAGCAAACCATTGCGCTCGTAATAGCGGAGTGTATGGACACTCAGCCCGGTTTTCTCGGCCACCTGTTGAATCGTCAGTCCAGTTTCCATAGCGGGTGCTGTTCTAAGGATTGTGGATTTAATAAAACCCAAAACTTACATTTTGGAAAGTGTGGCTCTGCCGCACTTTCCAAAATTACAGCGATTCTCTCTTGAGTAAACCACAGTTGTTTTTTGGTG
>DATNPS010000297.1:0-15217 GCA_036703095.1 Crinalium sp.
GATAGATATGCGATCGCATATCTATCCCAACACATGATTAAACGTGTTTTAAAGCGAAGAAATTTTCAAAAATATTTTCTCCGACCGTGTTGATTCGGCTTTGCAGGTCGTCGAGGAATTCATGGAGGCCCTGATCTGTGATCTCGTCAATGGTGAGGTAATCTAGCTCAGAGCGTAATCGGCCTAGCGTGCGTTCGGCAGGGGTGCGCCAGGTGCCGAGGGGATTGCCTGTGATGTTGTGGAGCGATCGCTCCGCTTCCATCAAACAAAACTGAATCGAGCGAGGAAATTCTCGGTCTAAAATTAAAAATTGCGCGACTTCAAGTGGGGCAATTCGATGCTGACATTTGCGATACATTTCATAGCCACTGGTGGAGCGCAGTAGGGCAATCCACTGAAGTTCATCCAGTGTGCTGCCAACATCTTTGACAGACGGCAGCAGAATGAAATATTTCACATCTAGAATGCGAGCTGTTTTATCGGCCCGTTCTAGCATTCGGCCAATCTGTCCAAAGTGCCAACCTTCGTTATGCGACATGGTGGCATCCATAATTCCGGCAAACAAATGACTCGCCAGTTTCACTTCGGCAAAGAAATCCGACCACTCCCGCACGTTTGCCGCTTCAGCCGCTTCTTTCACCATGAAATAAAAAGCATTCACGCGTTCCCACATTTCTGATGAGATAATTTCTCGAACGGTGCGAGCATTTTCTCGCGCGGCTAGTACACACGACAGAATGGAATTGGAATATTTGCTGTCAAATGTAAGGAATTGGATAACATTCTCGGCTGTAAATTCTCCATATCGTTCCTGAAACAGTGCCAAATCACCTGTTGTCAGCACGAGTGGTTTCCACTGCTGCATTCCAACCGGAGAATCCAGCAGCAGATTAAGGTTAACATCCACAAATCGGGCCACATTTTCAGCCCGCTCAACGTAACGATTAAGCCAGTAAATTGAATCTGCAACGCGACTAAGCATTTGAATGATGATGTTAGGTGTTACACATGATGGTTGATAGATGAATGGCTAAAAACCACTCATCCATCAACAACGTACTAAGCTACGACCCAGGTATCTTTTCCACCGCCGCCTTGAGATGAATTGACGACCAGGGAGCCTTTGCGGAGGGCAACGCGGGTGAAACCGCCAGGGCTAACATAGATGTCTTTGCCGTAGAGGATATAGGGTCGCAAATCTACGTGACATCCTTCAAAGGTGTCTTCGATCAGAGTCGGAACGCGTGATAGGCAAAGGGTAGGTTGAGCGATGTAATTGCGGGGGGTGGCTTTGATACGGTCAGCAAACACCTCACGCATTTCGGGTGTGGCGTGAGGGCCGACCAGCATTCCATATCCGCCCGATTCGTTAGCCGACTTTACAACCAGCTTATCCAGATTATTCAGCACGTGTTCCTGCTGTTTCTCCTCCCAGCACAGGTAAGTGGGAACATTGGGCAGAATTTGATCTTCACCTAAGTAATAGCGGATGATTTGAGGCACATAGGCATAAATCACCTTATCGTCAGCTACCCCTGCTCCCAGTGCATTAGCGAGGGCAAGTCGTCCTGACCGATAAACCTCCATCAAGCCAGGAACGCCCAAGAGGGAATCGGCACGAAACGCTAAGGGATCAATGAAATCGTCATCAATGCGGCGATACACTACATCGACGCGCTTTAATCCTTTGGTGGTTTGCATTTGGAGATAGCCATCTGCTACCACAAGGTCACGGCCTTCGACCAGTTCCACTCCCATTTGCTGCGCCAGGAAGGAATGCTCAAAGTACGCAGAATTATAGATCCCAGGCGTTAAAACGACGACGGTCGGGTCGGGCAATCCGGCAGGCGCAAGGTTGAGCAACGTCTCTAACAGTTGACCGGGATAGTCGTCTACGGGCAGGATGTTCATCTGGTTAAACACCATCGGGAAGGTGGTTTTCATCACCCGCCGATTTTCTAACACATACGAAATTCCCGATGGGCAGCGGAGATTATCTTCCAGCACATACCACTGGCCGTCGCGATCGCGCACCAGATCTGTTCCCGTAATGTGGCACCAAATTCCCTGGGGAGGCTGCAATCCCATGCAGGGCTTCAAAAAACCAGTGGCCGAATAAATTAGCTCAGATGGGATCACGCCATCTTTAAGAATTTTTTGCTCCCCATAAATGTCAGACAGAAACAGGTTCAGCGCATGAATTCGCTGTTTTAACCCCTGCTCTAACCAGAGCCATTCACGGGCCGCCACAATGCGCGGAATGATGTCAAACGGCAGAATTCGCTCAGTTCCCTGATTGTCGCTATAGACGTTAAATGTGGCACCCAGCCGGAACAGCGTATTTTGAGCAATTTGCTGCCGTCGCTGAAGCTCTTCGATGGAAAGCGTATCAATCCGCTCAACCAACAGGCTGGCCTCAGATCGAGGTTTGCCTTTCGCCTCAAACAGCTCATCGAAAAAATCGCCTGGATCGTAATTACTAAAAAGCACTGTTAATTCTGCTGATGAAACTGATTATTGAATAGATCTTCACCAAACCGCAAACTGTAGTTGTTGATACTTTAGAGCTGAATGATGCGTCGAAATACTCCATCTGAAGAGTAAGCGATCGCTCCAAGTCCTTCTAGCAAGCCATTCAAACACTACCGCTACAACTACATAAAGTTTTGTACGTATTGTTAAGGGACGTGCTGGAAAATAAGATCTTCAGAGACGAAGGGTGAGTGTCGCTTGCGGCCCTTTCCTCTAAGATCTTATTTCTTTGCCAAGCCCTAACAGGTGGTTTGATCTCAACAATTGAATCAAGAAATGTTAAACAAGCATTCAGTCATAATTCAGGACTCAGTTGGAAAAAAGACTGGCTGTATCATTTCATTAATTTGGATGAGAGACACGGTTCAGTCAAATTTCCCATCTCAAAATTGACGGATTATTTATAGGTAGAAAAAATACATTGAAATTAGCAGCTAGGGCAAGAAATTAAACCCAACCCAACATGGCCAGTCGGGAATATGCATTGCCAGTTCTTCACCCTAACATGGCTCATCCAGACCTGGTTCGTTTGAGATGGAGGGGGGAGTATACCCCTCAAGGATCGTGGATTTGATAAAAGCGGAAACTTAATTTTGGAAAGTGCGACAGAGCACACCTCCCAAAATTAAAAATTTGGTTTTAATGTATCCATGATCCTGGGGTGAACGTCTCATCACCTATTTAGGATTGCTATGGTCGATATTTCCCATCATGATTAATCCGAATTAATGCAGAAAATTGGGTACCACAGGATGCCCCGGTAAGGGGCTTTACGAAACTGTTATTAGTAGAATTTTCTGTAGATTCCATTCAACCTTGAATTACTTATGAGTGGGCATCTCCGGTGTGATCAGTACTAGGAACTGCTATATATTGCTGAAAGGCATCCCTGCTGACTGTTAAAAGTTTTAGGGCATGTCCAAACTGAGCTAATTTGAAAAGTAAAGCTCACCTTTCTCAAGCGTGAGGTTTACTGGTTACAAAGCTCATACTGCCGTTTCAATTTATTGAGAGGATTGCTACATGGCAACTTTTAAGGTCACGTTGATCAACGAGGCCGAAGGGCTAAATACCACCATCGAAGTTCCAGACGACGAGTACATTCTCGATGCTGCTGAAGAGCAGGGAATTGATTTGCCCTACTCTTGTCGTGCTGGCGCTTGCTCTACCTGTGCTGGCAAGCTGAAGGAAGGTACGATTGACCAATCAGATCAATCTTTCCTGGATGATGACCAAATTGAAGCTGGTTATGTGCTGACCTGTGTAGCGTACCCCACTTCAGATGTTGTCATTCTGACCCACCAGGAAGAAGAACTGTACTAATTCTTGTTTTTCTGAACTCTAGACCCCAGGCTTCTTTCCTCTAGCCTGAGGTTTAGTGTTTTTATCTCTATTTTTTTAGTTATTGGGCCATTAATAGCGGCATTCAACCGCGCGTCGCGCGGTTGAATGCCGCAAAAATGTGTTCCACGCGTCGCGTGGAACACATTTTTGTGGGTTTGTTGAATTCACGTTGATGAAAGGTGAATTCGAGAGAGTGATTTCAGCCGCGCAACGCGCGGCTGAAATCACTCAAAACCATACCCCACGCGTCGCGTGGGAAACGTTTTTGTGGGTTTGTCGAATTCACGTTAATGAGAGTCCAGAGTTCAGCATGAGGTGAGAAGCGCAGCAATACTGCGCTTCTCACCTCATGCTTTTGTATAGCAACCGTTGAGACCGTGAGGACAATGTGAATTCGATACCCCGATTTTGCGTGCGCGACGCGCACGCAAAATCGGAGTTTTGGGCAATTCGCGCGCCGCGCGAATTGCCTAAAACTCCGTTCGTCGAATTTACGTTAGGACAAGAGAGCTGGCCAGCTAGGAGTTCCATCCCTGCACGCCGTCCTAGCTAACCCTTTGATTGCTATAGCTGTAGTCAGAGAATTAGTGAGGATCAGAACGATTGGGATGGGCTTGGTTCAGGTTGTGATTGTGATGCTTCTCCTGTATCTGAACTGGTTTCCTGGTCTGGATTGCGCCAAAAGACGATCGTGCTGTTGAGAGGCTGCACCTGAGCACCCGGATAATAGAAATTGAGAATCCGAGTGGATGACCAGCCCAAATCCCCTAAGTTATAGGCTCCGGTTTGGCTCATGCCGACTCCATGCCCTAATCCCCCACCAACAAAAGCATAGCCCCGCAGGACGGGTTGAGTTGTTGGCACCTGAGCCGCTTCAGGAGTAGAGGGACTCGCTTCAGGTGATGGCAGGATGGCCTTCTGGCTGGCGACCTCTTGATACAGAGGTTCCAGATAAAACAGGGTGCTATTGGGCGCATATAACGCTCGCAGCACTTCATCTTTTTCCAATAGAATGGGGCCGCGATCGGTTTGAACTTCGAGCTTGATCACTCGACCCGCAGGCGATCGCTCCACCACGCGCAGTCCTTCCACCCGTGTGAAATTCGCCAGAGGGCTTTGCCGATTCCGCAGATATTCTTTCAAGTCGCTGGCAATCTTCGGCAAGGAGCTTTCGACCTGCCAGCGAAACATATCCCACCCATCTTCATTAAAGCCGGACTTCTGAGCGATAAAGGCGCGGAAGTTCGTCTCATCCGACAGGGGACGGGCGGAGAGATCCCACAGATTTTGTACCGAGTCAACAACGGCCTTCAGGTAAGGGCGATCGGCTCCATTCCAAACATCTTCGAAGGGCGCGGTAACACCTCCCGTAGTGGATGAGTAAAGGGCGTCAATCAGCTCATTTTGATACGTCAGTACCAAACCTCGCGTGGCGGCGATCGCCTGGTCGCTTTCCGGAGCGGCTCCGGTCAAGCCTCGATACACCTGACATTGAGTATCCGCGCAAAGCTGATAGTTATCGATCGCAAATCGACGCAGGTTACGCAGCGCATACGTGCGCGCCAAAATCGCTTGCGCTTCAATGGTGTTGGGAGGGGCACCGAGTCCGATCTCGTGGGGAACCACGCCTCGCAAGTACGTTTCGATCGGCACCTGGTTTACCAGGGTATAGGTGCCGTAAGCATTGGGCTGCAATTTCAGCGTTCCGGCAAACAGACGACGTGTGTTGGCTGCTTCACCGTCTCCTACATAAATTCGGCTGTTAGCACTGCTGATTCTAAAATCATCCCGTTGGTAGCGATAGCCGTTCACGGTGAAGGTGGCTTTGGGAATCTTTGGCTGAATTTGGCTATCAATAAAGGCGGTGCTCGACCCATGCGCCCGCAGGTTTTGCAGCAGCAATCGCCGCAGTAGCGGTGTGCTGTAGGTTTCCCGCTTGCCCCAAACCTGCCACTGGCGCGGCTGGGCAATTTCGACCTCAATGCCCTGCGACTTCCATTGAGTCGCGCTATCTTCGGCGCTTTCAAAACTGCGGTGAGTACTGAGCACAACCCGCTCCGTTACCCTGGGTTGAGGCAGCGGCTGCATCGTCACTTCAACCTTGACGGGGCGGGTTGTCGTGACGGTCTGCGTTTGTTCACCTGTTTTAAATTGAAGCGTGAGGCGATCGCCCGACAGCGGCTGTAAGGTTAATTCGTCGCTCGGTTGAGAACCAAACCGCTGGACAACGCCGACGTCAATCACAGGGTCGGTGCTCGAAGTCTGGGCCATTCCAGGTTTCTGCACTAGGCCAACCAGAGATGTTGCCATCAAAGCTGCGCCTAGCCAGGTTCCAGCCCGATACACTGGACGAGGCCACAAAGATTGGATGGAACGGTGGCGCGTGGTGATTTCAGCAGAATCCGAACGGGGGGTGGGGGCTGTAGCGTCGCTAGAATTGCTGGAATGAACTTGACGGATGACCATGCAGTTTCTCAAAACGAACGGCATTGGATTAATACACAGCAGAATATTCAACGGTATTCAATTAAGGTCTACCTCAGGGGTGATGAAAGTAGACACTTTATTCTACATAACTCCCAGAGAACAGCGGGACATTGGCAGGTGAATCTCAGAAAAATGAAGTGGTAGATTGTCCCCTTGCTCGCAGATAACTCGTGGATAAATGGTCTTCAACGCTTCTATACAAAGCATCACAAGAGTTGTGCATCCTCCCTCACTCTTGCCGCCGAATCGTGAACAACCTCCAGACAGTGTAACAGAACGTGAATGATTTCTCCGGTTTGCGATGCAACGGAGATTGTAGCAAGCCTGGAGCAGCCTGACCAGATGTGGGGCTTTGAAACCAAACCCGCAATTAGTGGGCGTGCAAGCTCGCCCACTAATTTGCATATTTAGAATTGCTGGCGATCGCTTACAGGTGCCTGGGGCTTCGCTGTCTGAACTAACGCAAATTCGATAGCATGATTGCGCGGCGCGCGCAAAATCAGCTTTTAGGAGAGCGACTTGCAGCACCACTCTCCTAAAATTCCATCCGTCAAACGCGCATCTGAACTAACGCATAAACTGTATTTTAAGATAGTTAACATTAATTAATGTTTGTTATATTACTTAATATAATCCGCAATGTTTCATAATCCAGCACCACATCTATGAACATCCTCCAGCGCTTGATGGCCCTGGCGATTGCCACTTTGAGGCCAAATTTAGCTCCTAATTACCCTTCTCAGATTGCCTGGACGATCCTCCGCGTCGTTGCTGGAGTCGTCATGATCCACAACGGGATAGATAAGCTTTCCAACATCGAGAGCTTTGCTGAAGCTTATGTAAAGGTCATCGGTTTGCCGTTTCCCATTTTCTTTAGCTACCTAGCTGGCTACACCGAGGTATTGGGTGCACCCCTGCTGGCTCTGGGGTTATTGACTCGTCCGGCGGCGGCGGGTCTGTTTTCTACCATGCTGGTTGCTATGTATCACCATGTTCTGGTGGCCGGGTTCAGCATTCCCTATTTGGAACTGTCTGCGCTCTACGCGGCTTGCTTCCTGTTTTACCTGGTCAACGGTGCGGGTTTATTTTCGCTAGATGCGCTGATTTCTGGCTGGCTGAATGCCTTTTTCGGAGGTCACTCTGAGCAGACGCGTGAGTCGCTAGAAGCGTCGTATCAGGCCAAATCGCTCAGCAACAAGTAATCGCAGATGGTACGAAAAAAATCGTGCGTTGTGCAACGCACGATTTTTTTCGTACAGCGATAGACGGGTTAGTCATTTTTAATTTTGAAAAGTGCGGCAGAGCCGCACTTTTCAAAATTAAGTTTCGGGTTTTATTAAATCCACAATTCTAAGAACCTTGGCAGTTGCCGTAAGGTTGGATGGTTCAGGTGATCAATCTCGATGAATTAACGGGCAGGGACGTCACCAGGGAGCCTCTAACCAAGATGTTGATATGGTGCGCTAAGCGCAGTTGGGCGATCGGTTCCCGTAGAATATCGCTGGCCTGGATAATCGCTTCTGCCAGTTCAGGAGTGTGACAATCAACTCGTAATGTTCCCCAGCGGCGAGAGAGTTTACAGTGCTCGATGGGACGCAATTTCTGAAGCTGAGGAAAATCTTCTCGATAGAAACTTAGAAGTAGACGAATGAGTTGTGGATGAAGTTTCATAGAGCGCACGCATTGCCCGACTGGTCGATCATGCCCAGAGATTGACCGCTTCCGCCTTGATCCACGCAGACAGATTACAGCCCGTGATAATGTTGACGGTTAAGCATCATGGTTTACATTCCTGTGACTTAAATTCATTGAAGCGCAAGCTCATCCGACTTCAGGCGACTCTGTAAGAAGATTTAACGACGTTTAGTTTTTTAAAGAATGGGTCGATAGTCACAAAAAGCTTACGGCATAAGGGTTTCCCGCAAAATGTTTACTCTCGATCGTGTAACGATCTCGTACTATTTCTTGATAAATTGAGATATTTATAGGGACGCAATCGCCCCTCTTAAAATTACAAAACTTCACAAAGTTAACTTTACTTCTCTAGCCGATGACCGCAGTGAGAACAAAAGCGATCGCCTCCAGCCACTGCCTGTCCGCACTGGGGGCAAAATCGTTTTGTTCCGGGATCTGAAGAGGCGCTACTCATTCGCATTTCCATGTCTCCCATGCGCATTTGCATGGGGTTCATTTGCATTTCCATGTTGCCCATCTTCATCGGCTGCATGGGTTGCATGGGTTGCATGGGCTGTATGGGTTGTATGGGCTGCATTGGTGCAGCAGGGGTAGATTCAGTCTGATGAAGCGGCAAAATATCTGCGCCCGTCATGATGGGTGCAGTGGTGAGAACTTGAACCTGATGACCTTGAATCAGCACGAAGGTTTTGCCTTGATGCGACTCAAGCTGCAAAATTAGCCCGATCGCCGTTCGCAACAAAATGGGAGTCATAATCCAGGTGCCTGTCTCAAAGCCACTGCGCTGACTTTGCTGCTGACCCGCCGAACTGCTGCTGAGCGTGATTACGGTCTGGGTGCCTTGATTTTCAACGTAGAGACAGGTTCCCGCACCCAAGTCACTGGTGTAAGCCATAGTCGTATCCTGCGCTTGGTTGGGCTTGATAGCCACATACTTCATTAGAGTCCCACTGTAGCTCAGCTAGCATCAAAGCGCTCAAACTAATGACGGCCCCGGTTGTGATGGGTTGCCAGATGCCAACATGAGGCAAAACTCCGATTGCCAGAATGTGAATTGCACTGACGAGAAACATGGCGCGCGATCGCATCCCCAGGCCCGTCAAAAAATAGGCCACGCCAATGATCCCCAGCCAAATCGGACAAATTCTTGCTAACACGTTTCCCCAGCTCAGCAGTAATCCTAAATTCGTTAAGAGAATTCCCACCAGCATTAACCCTGCCCACTGGTACAAAATCCATCTGACGTGCTCAATAGCGGCAAAGTGATGGGTGAGATAGACCATGAGTACGATCCCTAGCACAGTCAACACGGATGCAAAAACAGCTTGAGTTAACCAATCGACGGGAAGAAATTGAGCGGCGGTAAAGATTCCAGCGGAAATGATGCCCCACGCTAAACACGCCTGGTCATGCTGTGTATAGAAGGAGGAGTAAAGCGTAACACTGCCCAGTTGCAGGTGAATTCGCCACAGCCCCGGAAGCTCATGAATGGCAAATGCTGAGGGTTTCCGGTGAATAATGGGAAGCTCGTCGTTAAAGAAATTGGCTAAATCCATGGAGCAGGTTGGGGGCAGGGCGTGGAGAAGATTTTTCAGCTTTAATCTTGACGTACAGCGCTAAGTCTTCAAATCCACCGAGAGAGACGCTCTGAGGCTATAAAGGTCTACCACTGGAGGTAGTTTTCGCTGGTAAAGCGAATTATGGTAGCCGTTGTGACGGTTTAACTAACGGTTTAGCTGACGGTTTAACTACGGCTATATGAATTTGCGATTCTTAAAGGAATTACCTGGATTCAAGGAACTCTCTATCGCTTCAGGGAATAATGGAAATAAAATCTGGATAGCTCCATGTTTCTGCACGCCAAGGTGTTCACTGCGCTAGAACTGAAATCTGCGATCGCTCGTGCTCCCTTGGTGGTTTCGCCTTCTGCAATCCTGACAGATGCGATCGCCTTGATGGGCGACGCTCAATCGCTCTGCGACAACACACAAACGGCGAATGAACGATTGAATGATCGGCATCAGGAGGTGCGATCGAGCTGTGTACTCGTTGTGGAAAACGATCAGCTCGTTGGGATTTTGACCGACCGGGATGTTGTGCGTCTCATCGCACAGCAGCAGTCGTTGGAACAGGTTACCGTGCGGCAGGTGATGACACATCCGGGGGGCACACTGCGAGAATCAGCATTTACTGATCCAGATGTGGCGATGAATCTGTTTCGGAAACACCGCGTTCGCCACATAGCGATTCTGGATGAGGGCGATCACCCTGTTGGGTTGGTGACTCCCGATACGCTGTTAGCGATCGAGCCACAGGGAGAGTTTCAACCCGATGCGTTGCAGGTCGGAGAACAGCAGGAGCCATTCTACCAGCAATGGCAGGAGGAACTGAGCACACGCCAGCAGATAGAAGCTCGCCTGCGAGAAAGTGAGAAACGTTATACCACGCTGATTACTGCTGCTCCCGTTGGCATTTTTCGAGCCGATGCGCTGGGCAACTGCATCTACGTCAACGATCGCTGGTGTCAGATTGCTGGACTCACTCCGCAGGCCGCGATGGGTAACGGCTGGCAGCAAGCCCTGCATCCCGATGATCGCGATCGCATTGTGGCTGAATGGAGCCAATCTGTCCAGGAGAATCGTCCGCTTCAGCTTGAATATCGCTTGCAGCGTCCCGATCGCCAGGTGACGTGGGTGTATGGGCAAGCTGTTGCAGAACGGGACGAGTCGGGACACATTGTTGGCTACGTGGGCACTATTACCGACATTAGCGATCGCATCCGTTCCGAAGCGGCGCTGCAAACCAGTGAAGCCCATCATCGTGCCCTAATCAGCGCGATTCCCGACCTAATTGCACGGGTGAATCGGGCAGGCATCTATCTAGAATTTGTTGCCACCCCAAACTTTCGAGTCGTGGGTAACTTGCCTGATGCTGTAGGAACCCATGTCTCTGAAACTCTGCCGCCGGATCTGGCTCAGAGACGCCTGGATTTTATCCACCTGGCGCTGCAAACGCGCTCTATTCAGATTTACGAACAAGACCTGTCTTTTGGCGATGTCGTGCAGGTTGAGGAAGTGCGGGTTGTTCCCTACAGCGAGGATGAGGTGCTGCTGCTGGTGCGAGACATTAGCGATCGCAAACAGGCAGAACTGGCCCTCCAGCACAGTGAGGCCAAAAGTCGAGCGATTCTGGCCGCGATTCCTGACCTGATGTTTCGCGTTGGAGTGGATGAAGCCTACCGTGGATTTGTCACCCAATATCGAGATTTCACGGTCGTTCCGCCAGCTGTTGATCTTACAGGTCAACAGATGTCAGAGGTGCTGCCTCCAGAGCACGCTGAACGGCAGCGTTATTATTTACAGAGGGCTTTGCAGACGGGCGAGCTACAGATTTACGAGCAAACGCTGCACGTTGGCGATCGCCTTCAGGATGAAGAAGTACGGGTGATCAAAAGTGACGAGGATGAAGTTCTGTTTATCATCCGCGATATTAGCGATCGCAAACGAGCCGAGCGGCAACTGCAAAATCTAATTGAAGGAACGGCGGCTACTACAGGACAGAATTTCTTTTCAGCCCTGGTAAGTCACATTGCGGTCGCTCTGGATGTCTCCTACGCTATGGTTGCAGAACAGGTGGATGGCCGACTGCAAGTTTTAGCATTTTGGGCAAATGGTGCACTGCAACCCACGTTTTCGTGCCAGCCTGTGCAAACCCCCTGCGAACAGGTATTGCAGGATGGGAAATATTACTGTCATAGTTGCGTTCAGCGAGAATTTCCGAACACCTCATACTTAGCGGAGATGAGGGCGGAAAGCTACCTGGGTCTTGCTTTACACGACACTCAAGGTAAGGCGATCGGCAGTTTGTGCATTCTCCACCACCAACCGATGCGAGATCCCCAGCAGGCCGAAAACCTGTTGCGTGTTTTTGCGGCTCGTGCAGCGGCAGAACTGGAGCGAGAGCGGGCCACACAAGCCTTGGAACAATTGAATCAAGAGCTGGAACGCAAAGTTGAGGAACGCACAGCGGCATTGCAGGCCAGTGAAGAGCGCTGGCAGCTTGTCTTAAAGGGAAGCAACGACGGCATTTGGGACTGGGATGTCACAACCAACCGCGTGTTTTACTCAAGTCGCTGGAAAACCATGCGGGGCTTTGCAGAAAATGAAATTAGCACCAGCCGCGAGGAATGGGCGAAAGGGATTCATCCAGATGATTATGCGCGCGTCATAGCTGCCACAAATGATCACTTTGCTCGAAAAACTGAGTTTTTTGAGATGGAATATCGGGCGCAGTGCAAGGATGGCTCCTATATCTGGATTCTCGACCGGGGACAGGCATTGTGGAATGAATCGGGGCAGGTGATTCGGATGAGTGGTTCTGAAACCGATATCACCGCTCGCAAACAGGTAGAAGTGGCCCTGCGAGCGAGCGAACGCCGCTACGCTACGCTAGCAGCCGTTGCGCCAGTTGCTATCTTTCGGTTTGATGCGCCGCTGAACTGTACTTACGTCAGCGATCGCTGGAGTGCCATGACGGGTAGACCTGCTGAATCTGCAATGGGCCACGGATGGATGAATGCCCTGCACCCTGAGGATCGCGATCGCCTGGTCGGTAATTGGAGTGGAGGATTTACCGACATGCCTTCGACAAATCGGGTGTTTAATCACGGTGAAGGTAGACACTTGCGTCCCGATGGCAGTATTAACTGGTTTTACGTGCAGGTCGCTCCGGAAATTGACGCGGATGGCAGGATAGTTGGCTACATCGGCACACTCACCGATATTACGGAACGCAAAATCGCGGAAGAAGAATTAGAGCAGAGTCGAGATTTGCTTAAGGCGGTTTTTAATGAATTGGCAGATGCCTTATTTTTGGTCGATGCTGAAACCTTAAGAACGCTGGAATGCAATCAGCGAGCCACACAACTCTTTGATGTCGAGGATAAAGCAGACTTACTTGGTATCGAGGGACATCAGCTTCAGCGCACGCCTTTTTCTCATGAGGAATTAGCCGAAATTACGGCAGACATGCAAATGAATGGTTGCTGGAGTCGAGAGCTAGAGTACGTGACCCGTCGCGGGCGAGTGTTCTGGGGCAACATTGCGGCAAAACCGATTACCGTAGCTGGGCGAAGCATGAACCTGGTGCGAATAACGGATATTAGCGATCGCAAGCAATACGAAGCTCAACTGCATCAAACCAATGAAGAACTTGCGCGTGCGACTCGGCTGAAGGATGAATTTCTGGCCAACATGAGCCATGAACTGCGCACCCCACTAAATGCCATTTTGGGGATGACAGAAGGACTGCAAGATGAGGTGTTTGGCGAAGTCAACGAACGACAGCTTCGAGCATTGCAAACGATCGAACGCAGTGGTTCGCATTTACTCGATTTGATTAACGACATTCTCGATGTCGCCAAGATTGAATCGGGACAGCTCGAACTGGAGTCTGCCTCGGTTGCCGTGGCTCCACTCTGCCAATCCAGCCTGACGTTTATCAAGCAACAGGCTCAGAAAAAAAATATCCAGTTAGATCTCAAATTGCCCTCAGATCTACCAAACCTGCTGGTCGATGAACGACGCATTCGTCAGGTCTTAATCAATTTGCTAAACAATGCCGTTAAGTTTACCCCCGATGGCGGGCGGGTGACGCTGGAGGCTCGACCGCTACAGCCTTCTACCAATTCAGATGGGGCCACGGGGCTGCCTCAAGCGATGGTGCAAATTGCGATCACCGATACGGGTATTGGCATTGCTCCAGAACACATTGGTAGACTATTCCAGCCGTTTATTCAAATCGATAGCGCCCTTAATCGCAAGTATCAAGGTACAGGGTTAGGGCTGGCCCTAGTGAAACGCATTGTTGAACTTCACGGTGGACAGGTGGGACTCACCAGCGAGTTAGGAGTAGGCAGTTGTTTTACGATCGATTTGCCTTGTGTTGCGCCGATCTCCTCATTTGCTCAACCGGAATCTGTTTACTCCGGTGGCATAGCGTCGAACGCGTCCCCATCGGAAACCCGATCGCCCTTAATCTTGATAGCAGAAGACAATGACGCTAATGTCATCACCCTCTCTAGCTACTTGAATGCAAAAGGCTATCGTCTGGTCATCGCTCAGGACGGACGGGAGGCGATCGCTCTGGCTCAGTCTGAACAGCCTGACTTGATTGTGATAGATATTCAAATGCCGGGACTGGACGGTTTGAATGCCATCCACCAAATTCGCCACATTCCAGCTCTGGCCCAGGTGCCCATCATTGCCCTAACGGCCTTGGTAATGACGGGCGATCGCGAACGTTGTCTTGCTGCCGGAGCGAACGAGTACCTCAGCAAACCCGTCGAGCTAAAACAATTGACAGCCGTCATTCAACACCTGCTGTCACAGCAATCTCAGTGAATTGCTCTTTTACAGCAATTCTCAGTTTAAAATCGCTTTCGGGTTTAGCGCACCCGTCGGGCGCGCAAACCCCGAAATTGGTGGCAAAGCTCGCCCGCCGCAGGCGAGCTTGCTTTGCTATAGCAGTACTGATAAAGGTTAGGACGGGGTGCAGGGGTTCCACCCCTGGCTGGGGGCGCAGCCCCCACACCCCCTTTGTCCTAACGTGAATGCGTAGTGCTATACCAATTTGCATAATGGGAATTGCTGCCTGCGCGCGTGTCTGAAACGGCGCTATCGAATTTGCGTTTTATGATTAAACTGAAAGGGCTAGAGTGCTCTGTCAGTCACAATCCAACTAATTTGGCACATGACTAACGGCATTCTTTTCAATTCTCATGATGCAAATTGGTGGTACTGCCACCGACTTCAGGTTTTGTGCGCCGGTCGGGCGTGCAGAACCCGGAATTGGCTTCAAAAGGAGAATTAATCTAGCGCTCTATTTAACGAGCATGATTGCCACCTGTCGGGTGGCGTTGAATTTGGTAAGAGGTGCAATGGCGAACAAAAAATCCTCTAAACACGCCAGGCAATATAGAGCAGGAGGCTTTGGAGTCAAAAGTCTTTTGCCTGAGCTACAAAAAGCCGAAGCGTTGATGATCCGCAAAAAATGGCGGGAAGCCTATCAGGTGTTGGAAAACCTCCGTCAAACCTATCCAACCAACGTAGATGTTTTGACCCACCTGGTAAACGTTTGTTTAGAGCTGAATGACATACCT
>DATNPS010000306.1:0-8279 GCA_036703095.1 Crinalium sp.
TACATTCTTCACCAGGTGTTTGACGAAGTTCATTGGAATGAAGATGGCACAGAGCTACGGCTCTGTAAGGAAGTCAAGAGTTCTTCTCGCCTACCGCTGATGAGCTGATCCCCACTGTCACGGCTCCCCGTTGCAGATGCCACGCCTGTAGGGCTGCTTGATGCACCTCTTTCCAGGGGATATCGTGCTGTCGGGCGATCGCAGCGCAGTCTTCATATTCAGGCTGCACATTCATGACTGGGCCGTTCGCGTGTTGTTGGGCGATTTTAACGCGAACAGGGCCATAGTTAGTCTCAACCATTTGAATCACTCGGTTCAAAATCGTTCGCTGCTGGATCGAGCAGCGAATCCCTAACGTCGTTGTTTCCCGAAATAGCACAGCCTCACAGGCCGCTTTCTGTTCCAGATGGCAAATGACAGATAGCAGCACACCCGGACGCGATTTCTTCATCCCGACCGCCTGCGTAAACACATCAACTGCCCCTGCGACAAACAGCGCTTCAAACACGTAGCCGATCGCCTGTGGATTGAGATCATCAATCTGCGTTTCCAGCACGGCAATGGTTTCCGCCTCAGGAGCAGTCTGCTCATCTCCGGATGATTCCCGTGTCCTGACTAGAAGCTCGCTCTGTAAGGACGACAGTCCTGCCACTGTGCTTTCTGCCGTCTGCCTCCTATCGTCTGCCTTCGCTCCGGCTTCCCCGATCCACAGGCGCACTATATTGGGGATCGGTAGGTTGCGCGATCCTGCTCCCAATCCAACCTTATGTAGCGTCATTGGCGGAGGTGGGCCAAATTGAGTGGCCAGAGTGGTAGCGATCGCCGCTCCAGTTGGTGTTACCAGTTCTCGTTCAATCCCATTGTGATAAATCGGTACCTGCCGCATTTCCCAGAGTTTCAACACGGCAGGGGTGGGCACAGGAAGCTGACCATGAGCGGCACGGATCACGCCACCACCCGTTGGCATCGGTGAACAGTAGAGTTCATCAATACCCAACCAATCCAGCCCCAGGCAAGTACCCACGATATCGACGATCGCATCCGTCGCACCCACTTCATGAAAATGCACCTCTTCCGGCGAGATGCCATGTACCGCTCCTTCAGCAGCCGCTAACCGCTGAAATATCGCGATGCTCCAGGCTTCTACTCGTTTAGGAAGCTGGGCGGAATGGATGAGGTGCTCGATTTCGGGAAGATGGCGGGTGGGAGGGTGTTGGGTGTTGGGTGTTGGGTGTTGGAGTGTTGAATGTGGATTGGGAGAATGAGAGTGAGGGTGGCGGTGGGGAGAGTGGTCGTGGGAATGAGAGTGCGAGGTGTGGGAATGAGGGGGAGTAGCCTGGACGAGGTTAGAGGTGTGATTGAAGGTAGTGTGGGGATCAACGTCTGCTTCAACCGGAACGGGAAAGTCAGCGGGGGATAGAAGATCAACGTGAACTTTGGTGGCCTGCTGTCCATTTCGCAGCACTTTTTCGGCCCATAGTTTGTATTCGTCGGCAACACCAAGCCGCTGCAATTGCTCAACTAAATACTCTAATGGCACTCCAGCATCTACTAAAGCCCCCAGACACATATCTCCAGCCAGACCCGTCGGGCATTCCAGATAGGCTAACTTTGTCATAAACCGCAAAAGAAACAGCAACTCTCATTTTGAAACCGATTGCGGATTTTGCGCGCCTGTCGGGCGCACAAAATCCGCAATCCGTGACAGCGATTTGAATACTGAGACTTGTCGGGAAGAAAAGATATTGAGGGTGGATGGGAGGGCGATCGCTGTAGGATGAATGAGCAACGTCTACCTACCCTTTGCAGTCACACATTAAACGCTAGTTCGGGTATCAACGAGAATCGTCATGGCTACTATTTACACAGTTCATCCGGATACACCCCAAACGCGCCGAATAGAGGAGATCAGGGATCTTCTGAGGAACGGCGCAGTAATGCTGTATCCCACGGATACAGTCTACGCGATTGGGTGTGACCTGAGTTCAAAGGCAGGTGTAGAGCGCGTCAGACGCATTAAACAGCTTTCCAACGATAAGCCCCTGACGTTCTTGTGCCCATCGTTGTCTAATATTGCTCAGTACGCCATTGTCAGCGATCGCGCCTATCGGATTATGCGCCACTTGATCCCCGGTCCCTATACGTTCTTGTTGCCTGCAACCAAGCTCGTGCCTCGACTCGTTATGAATCCCAAACGCAAAACGACAGGCATCCGCGTACCCGACCATCCGGTTTGTATGGCACTCTTAAACGCCTTGGGAAACCCCATTATCTCAACATCTGCTAACCCGATCGACGAACCCGAAAATGACAACAACGACGACTTTAAGACTGCTATTATTTCTTCTCAAGCAGAGCTGTTTGACCATTTTGATAAGCTCGTAGATGTGATAGTCGATGATGGTTCGGAACCTACAGCCCAAGTCTCAACCATTCTAGATCTGGCCGATGATGAACCCACCGTTATCCGTCGGGGATTGGGCTGGGAGGCGGTGGAGTCCTGGATGGGTGAGGCGGGAGTTAGGGGGTAAAGGGATAGGGAGTGTTGGGTATTGGGTGTTAGGGACGGAGATGGGGAGATGGGAGGATGAGGGAGAGACGGAAGATGGAAAGGATGGGGAGGATGAGGAAGACAAGGGAAATAAGGGGGACGAGGGAGATAGAGGAGATGGGGAAGATAGGAAAGTCAAATCTTTTCCCACACCCCATACCCCACACCCTACCCCCTCTGCTCAACACCCAACACCCATCCCCAGTAGACAATCCTGGAATTGGTTTAAAAAGGAGACGAATCACGGCATTCAGGTGTCTTGATTTGCGCTATATCTAAGGAATCCGGAGGGTCTGTATCAGCCAGATGAGAAAGTGACCCAGGGCTAGCCAGGATTAACCGTAGTTCCCAAAGACTGAGATGTAGACAGTTATGACAGCCAAGATAGAAAGCCGTGCTGAGTCCTATGTTTTAAGTTCTAAGTTTTGAGGTGTTTTTGATCCAGTTTTGTAAACTCAACTCAAAATACCTAACGGAGGGTAATGCCGCATTGCTAAAACCTAAAACTTATGGCTCACAACCCAACCTCTTCTAGGCTGTGTCTACCTCTACCCCTGTGCACTACCCATCATGAATGTTGAACCTTTAAATCCTCCTGGTTCCCCTAGCGAAAGCGAAGATAGCACTCCCACAACTTCACCGATTCCATCCCCCATTCAGGTTGAAGCCACGGACTCAGTAACCATGACTGAGCCGCAATCTGGCGTTCAGCTCGACAAGTTAGCACAGTTTTTACAGACCGAGTTTCGCGCCGAGCTTCCTGCGACCACTGCAAGTGTGGATGTTGTAGCAAGACGGTTAGCGGCTGAAGTTGAGCGAATTTGTGCGAAGAGCGATCGCATTCAAACCTCAGGTCAGGTGCAAAGCTGGCAGATCACGCTGGCTCGCCACCGACTGCAAAAGTGTTTGAATTATTTTCAGCTTGGTTCCCGACGAGGTCGGGTTGAGTTGCACAGCAATCTCAGCGCAATGGTATATCGCCATGTCGCGTCTGGTCGCTCACAGCTCGGATTTCAGGCCCGCTATAACCTGATTGAAGACTTTCTCCAAAGTTTTTACATCGAGGTGATGAAAGCCTTCCGGCGAGAAAATGAACTGGCCGAGGACTATACGCCCAAAACTCGATTGGAGTTGGCGGAGTACATGGCTTTTACTGAACACTATGCGAAACGGCGGATTACACTACCGGGACGGCGTAGCCAGCAGTTAATTGTACTGAGAGCGCAGGGTTTTGCTCGTCGTCAGCCGCAGGAAACGGCGATCGACATTGAACAGGCGATGGAATCAGCCAAAACCGAAGAAGCAGATATTCAAAATCGCTCGCCGCTGGCCCAAGAAGTGCGTGCCCAGATGGTGACAGATGCCATTGATCCGGCGGAGTCCGTGCTGCGCGATCGCGTCATTAATGAGCTAATCCAGTATTTAGAATCACAGGGGCAATCTGACTGCGTTGATTATCTGACGCTTAAGCTACAAGACTTATCCGTACCAGAAATTGACGATATTTTAGGATTAACGACTCGTCAGCGCGACTACCTGCAACAGCGATTTAAATACCACGTCGAGAAATTTGCCCGTTCCCACCGCTGGCAGTTGGTACATCAATGGCTCGGTGCGGATGTGGATCAAAATTTGGGAATGCCTCAGCAGCAATGGGAAACCTTTCTCAATCAGCTAACCCCAGATCAACGGCATCTTCTACATCTGAAGGGAGTTCAGAAAAATGGGGGGGCGATCGCCCAGCGCACGGATGAGGAAATTGCCAAAGCGCTGAACTGCACACCCAAACAAGTCCAGAAGCGCTGGGTCAAATTACTCGATTTAGCCTGGCAGTTTCGCAATAAGAGCTAACCTGTTTACACCGAGTCTGCTCATTTACTTTGACCATCAGGGAGTATGTACTCATCATTGTTTGTGATACCGTTTCTGCCATCAGGGGTTAAGTTACATGACACACAGTAAGACTTCTTCGCAAGGGCGAGAGGTGTAGCGAGAGGATGCCTAGTTTCCTCTCGCTACACCTCTCGCCGCCTTCAATAGCTGATCGTAATATTACGTTCAAGGCAGCCATTCTCTTTATACAAATCAGTGGCAGTGCAAGCCCGCCGCAGGTGGGCTTGCACTGCCACTGATTGCGAGTTTGACGTGCTCGTCGGGCACACCAAACCCGCAATCAGTTCCACAGAGGTTTAACGTGAATTCGGTAGCACCATTTCAGCCGCCCGACGGGCGGCTGAAATGGTGCGAATGGGTGTCCCGTGCGACGCGCAGGACACCCATTCGCGCATTCGTCGAATTCACGCAGGTTTAGGGTCAAACCTCCAAAGCAATGGGTAAACTGAAGAGTAATCGTTTTTTATGGTGGTAGATTTTACCCATCCAGGTCTTTGTTGTATACCGTAGATTTGAGGTGCTGTATCGATTCTTACCGTCCGCACCAATACCCCCAAGGGGCATTTCGCCGTTGCATTGAGGCGTGATGCCCTTACTCATTTTGGTGTCATAGGGCGCAATATGTAAGAATGCCTACTGCGGAGGCACTGGTTTGGATGCAGCTGAACTAACCATTTTGTTCCCATCCTCACCCTATGCTGGAGCATCAATTGACAACGTCTGATCAATTCATTGCATTTAAGTCGCCCCTTCATCTCCTCATCGTGGAAGACGCCATTCTGGATGCTGAATTGGTAACGATGACTCTACAGCGAGCTGAGGTGTCATTTACGTATGACATCGCCGATACGATCGAGTCGTGTCAGCGATGTTTACAGCAGAATACCTATGATGCTGTGCTATCCGACTATCGATTACCAGGGTTCACAGCCTACAAAACGCTGGAGCTACTACGGCAATCTGGACAGGATATTCCCCTCATTCTAGTTACGGGCACGCTGGGCGAAGAGGCTGCCGTAGAGTGCATCAAGGCTGGAATGACCGATTATGTTCTGAAAGATCGCTTGTTTCGTTTGCCGACGGCTCTGGCGCGATCGCTCCAGGAATTTGAACTACGTCGTCAACAGCAGGCCGCCAGCATTCGCCTGCGTCAACAGGCTCAGCGCGAAGCCATCATCTACCGCATTGTTCAAGCGATGCGAGAAACGCTAGTGCTGGATGATGTGATGCAGACAACGGCTGACATGCTGCACGATACGCTGCAAGTCGATCGCTGCTATATCTTCACGCCCGATCCAGATGGCAAGCTATTTATCCGCCAGATCAGCAGAGCAACCATAGACCGAGAACAATTTCTCAACCAGCACCTTGGCTGCATGGTGCACGAATATTTCTATGACGCGCTGAGTCAAGCCCGGACGGTTGTGTTGCCCAGCATTGGTGACGATTTACCACCAAAGGTCAGAGAGACAGCTGAGCTATTCGCATTTAAATCAGTCGTTGTCGCACCGTTGCTTTACCAACAGTCCTATCTGGGTGGGATCGGTCTACATCAGTGTTCTGCCGAGCGAAAATGGCTAGACGATGAAATTGCTTTGGTTCGTGCGATCGCCGATCAGTGTGCGATCGCCATTCATCAGGCCCAGCTTTTCAATCAAGTGCAGCAGCAGGCCGAACGCGAGCAGTTGCTGAACCAGATCAGCCGCACCCTCAACTCCAGCCTTGATCCTGACTTTATTCTGCAAGAAATTGTGAGATTAACGGGCGAATCGGCTCACGTCGATCGCGTCACCATTTATGCTGTTGATTCCAATCACTTGAAGATTTTGACCGAATGGCGGGCCAGTGACCAAATTCTCTCCGTTGCGGGAGCAGTCTTGTCGATTCAGGATTGGGCCGATGTCCTAGATCCTGAATCACCATCCTGGTTGGGTAGAATCTTGCACGCTCCGGACTATGGCAACTTACCGCATCCTCCCAATCGCCTGGAGCAGATCCGTAGCAAACAGATTGTGTCCCTATTGCGGATACCCATCAAAATTCGCGATCAGCTCTTTGGTGGGCTCTCCCTCGTCACGACCAGTGCTCCCCGCACCTTTACGGATGATGAAATTCACTTTTTTGAACGCATTGCTGACCAAACGGCGATCGCCCTTTCCAATGCCAAAAGCTATGAGTATCTGGAGCAACTGGTTCAGAAACGAACTCAGGAACTAGAACGAGAAAAACAGCTTTCCGAATCGGCAAACCGCGCCAAAACGGAATTTTTAACCCACATGAGTCATGAGCTACGCACCCCTCTGACGGGCATTTTGGGCTTTTCCAGCCTGCTCTTAAAAGAGGTGTTTGGCCCCCTCACCAGTAAACAGCAGCAATATATTGAGGGCATCACATCTTGCGGCAGGCATTTACTGGACTTAATTAACGATTTACTAGATCTCTCCAAAATTGAGGCAGGCAAAGAAGAATTATTCGTGGAAACGGTGGTGGTGCAAGAAGTGTGCGAAGCTTGCCTGAACATGATTCGCGAAATTGCCAGCAATCGTGGCTTACAGCTAGCCTTACACATCGACCCCGATGTTACCGTCTGCACGGCTGATAAACGCCGCCTCAAACAAATTCTATTTAATCTCCTGTCCAATGCCGTCAAGTTTACCGAAGTCGGCTCTGTCACGCTGGATGTCCTGCAACGAGACAGCGGTCTACTGTTCTCCGTCATCGATACCGGAATTGGCATTTCTGCCGCAGATCAAACCAAATTGTTTCAATCTTTCCAACAGTTAGATGGGGGATTAAGCCGCAAATATGAAGGAACGGGACTGGGATTAGCACTCGCTCGCAAGCTGGCTCAACTACACAATGGCGATATTACAGTCACCTCTGAAGTCGGGCGAGGAAGTTGCTTTACCCTACACTTACCCCTGGTTGAAACAATACCTGATTCTTGACGTGAATTCGATAGCGCCATTTCAGTCGCGCGGCGCGCGGTTGAAATGGCGCAAAGAAGTGCCGCGCGCGGCACTTCTTTGCGTATTCGTCGAATTTAACGTGAATTCGATAGCCCGATTTTGCGTGCGCGACGCGCACGCAAAATCGGGCTTTTGGGAGAGTTGCGCGACGCGTAACTCTCCCAAAAGCCCATTCGTCGAATTCACGTAATTTACGTGATTCCCAGGCGAACGCGAACCCACTTATGAGAAATGGCGGTTTCCTGAAGGAAAACACCATTCCTCATAAATAACCAAGGCTTAACTCAGTTTTGCCGTACACTCCAAAATGAGCCGCTGATTTTCTACAGAATAGGGCTGAATCTCAAGAGCCTGACGAAACGCTTGAATAGCCGCTCCATACTCTCCCAATGCCGTATAGCACAACCCCAATCCGTGCATCGCCCCAAAGTGAATCGGGTTGAGCGACAGAACGTGCTGACAATCTGCCAGAGATTTGCGATATTGCTTTTGAATGTAATACAGTACCGCCCGACGATTCCAGGCTTCTGCAAAATCGGGCTGGTCTTGAATAATTTCGGTCAGTAATTCCCCTGCGGCCTCAAATGCCCCAGCTTCTAACAGCGTTTGGCTGCGTCCTAACAGCGCTAACCCATAGGCTCCCTTCTGTTGAAACCAGGCTCGCCAAAGCTCTTGAGTAGCCTGCTGGCGGACGGTTTCATCGGCATTCTTTAAGTCATTCAGCAAAGCGTTAATTGCGGCCTTATCCATAGCAACCGTCAGGTTAAAAGCAGGTCATCTATACACCTCACTTCATTGTGTCGTGTTGAGCCGAGATCTGCCATGCCTGCCGGGATCTGCGACAATTGGAGGGCGAAATCTGTTCT
>DATNPS010000307.1:0-3010 GCA_036703095.1 Crinalium sp.
AACATTAGCCTTACTATGTGCGTTTTGCGGATTTCAGGCAGAACATCCGTTGGTCCTGCAATTAAAACAGCGACGAAGTTTCAAACCTCGCTTTTTAGTGTGGGGCAGCATCTACGGTGGTATAGCCTCGGCGATCGCCCTGTATCTCTGGCTGATTCAATCCGAACTCACATCGCCACTTTCATGGATTTATTTGAGTGCGATCGCTGCTCTCGTGGTTGATGCAATTTCTGTGTTTCATCGAGAACAAAAATCAGTTCTTAATGAGCTGATTACGTTCGCAGCGGTCTGTTTATCGGCTCCGTTTGCCTATGTTGCTACATCGGAGCATGTCTCGCTTCTGGTTATGGGGTTATGGATACTCAACACGCTATTTTTCTCCAGCGCGATCTTCACCGTTAAGCTGCGTAAAGTTAAAACAGCGACGAAGTTTCAAACCTCGCTTTTTAGTATGGGGAAGCATCTACGGTGGTATAGCCTCGGCGATCGCCCTTTATCTCTGGCTGATTCAATCCGAACTCACATCGCCACTTTTATGGATTTATTTGAGTGCGATCGCTGCTCTCGTGGTTGATGTAATTTCTGTGTTTCATCGAGAACAAAAATCAGTTTTCAATGAGTTAATTACCTTCGCGGCAGTTTGTTTATCTGCTCCGTTTGCCTATGTTGCTACAACAGGGCATGTCTCGCTCCTGGTTCTGGGGTTATGGATACTCAACACGCTATTTTTCTCCAGCGCGATCTTCACCGTTAAGCTGCGTAAAGTTAAAACAGCGTCGATTTGGTCCGGAGTAGCTTATCATGCGATCGCTACACTGATCATTGCTGCTCTTTATGCTGCTGGAATTTTGCCGCTGGTGACAGTCTCAGCATTTGCGGTCGTGCTCGCTAAATTTAGCAGCATCCTTATTTGGCAAAACTGGTATCGCACCACGGCAATTAAATATGTAGCGATGCTGGAAACCAGCACGGCTCTTTTGTTTCTGGCGATCGCCGCCATCTCTCTATTACCCTCCACGATCTAGCCTCTAGACACTGGGTGTCTTATCATTAGAGTCATAGATTCTCGGCATCCCCATCACAGACACCCGGTGTCTCGCCACCACCCAAGCTTTAATTGCCAGACGCAATTGCTTCTAATCCGTCCCAATCCAAAATTGTAATTTTACCACCGCGACTATAGGTTGCGGTGGGTTGAAGCTGTTTGAATAAACGAACGCATTCTTCGTAGGTAATGCCGATGCTGCGAGCGATGTGATAGTACGATAACTTCACATTCAGGTGATCGCCGATCGCATTTTTTTCTGTTCCATGTTCACTCGCCGATCGCAAAATATAGCGTGCTAAACGTGCGATCGCGCGTTCTGATACTAATCCATGTACGATATCATGCATTTGTTGAATTCGTTGATTAAACACGCTCAGCATTCGCAACGCAATATCAGGCGATTCGCGAATCGCATTTAACAGGGCTGTTCGTTCAACCGTGAGAATCTGGCAGTTGGTTTCTGCAATCACGGTAGCAGGTGCAATTCCGTCTCCTAACAGCGCAGGAGCCGCAAAAATTTCTCCAGTCGAGAGCGATCGCAAAATCGTTTCTTTTCCTGTAGCCGCTGTTCTAGTGATGCGAATGGTGCCTTTCAAAACGGCATACAGCCGAGCGGGAAGCGGATCACCTTCATGGATCAAAATCTCATCTTGCAGATAGCTATGAATCTGCGTATGTGACACCAGTGGCTTTAATTCATCAGCCTGAAGCGTCGAGAAGATGTGAATTTGAGCAAGATCCTCTGTGGTCATTGGTGTTAGTTATTGAAGGTTGATGCTGTAGAAATACGATATGTCGCATTCCTATAGCACCAACCCAATTATTGCAAAATTAACTTATCAACAGCCTGTCCTGATGCGTCGATCTCATAAATGATGGGAACACCAGTGGCTAATTCCAGCGTGGGGATGTCTTCTTCGCTGATGTGATCCAGATCCATAATGATCGATCGCAGTGAATTACCATGGGCGGCAACCAGCACGTTGTCACCCTGTTTGAGATGGGTCAAAATGCGATCGCGAAAGAAAGGTAGCGTGCGATTCAGCGTATCTTGCAGACTTTCCCCACCGGGCGGACGAACGGAAAACGATCGCCGCCACAGCTTAACCTGTGCTTCGCCAAATTTAGCCACCGTTTCCGCTTTGTTTAAGCCCTGCAAGTCGCCATAATAGCGTTCATCCAGGGCAACCGAGACGAAGATGGGCAGTTCCTCTTCTGGATGGCCGTCATACTTGTCCCAACCGTGCCAGTTTTCGTCGGTGGGGTCATGTTTGATGATCGGAGTTTTGCCGCCGCAGATATCAGGAACTTCGGTGAGGCAAATAATGGCGGTTTCGATCGCCCGAAACAACATGCTGGTAAAGCAAACATCTACTCGATAGGATTTGAGCTTACAAGAGGCGATCGTCGCTTCGGCCCGTCCCAATTCGCTGAGGGGCACATCGACCCACCCCGTAAATTTATTAGCCGCATTCCAGAGACTTTGACCATGACGAATCAGAATGAGCGTTGCCATCGTTGCACCATCCTACTTTAGAGCCGCGTCAGCTTGAACATAATCTGCAATTTCGATTTCAACTGGACTCACGTTCCATATATCACGACAATACTCTCGAATGGAGCGATCGGATGAAAATTTACCCATTCGAGCGGCATTCAAAATGGACATGCGCGTCCACTGATCGGAATCACGGTAGGCCACGCTAACCTGCTCCTGACAATCAATGTAAGATTGATAATCGGCTAGTAAGAAGAAGGGGTCTTGAGTGAGTAGAGCATTTACCAACGGCTTGAACAGGTCTGCATCTCCTTTCGAAAAGAAACCAGACGAGATGCGATCAATTGCCAGTTTCAGTTCAGGGTTGGCGTTGTAATAGTCTGAGGGATGGTAGCCTGCGGCTTTTTGGGCGTATACCTCAGCAGCAGTCAGGCCAAACAGAAAGAAGTTTTCGGCTCCGACTT
>DATNPS010000308.1:0-6276 GCA_036703095.1 Crinalium sp.
CTGAGGTGTGAAACGCTATTGCGGCGAAGATAGTTGAGGGGTAGCCCTCTGCAAAAATAGCTCAGTGCCAGGTCAATTTTAGACAAAAGCTCCATTAAAAATCAAAGAATGGGGCTTTTTTGTTTGCTTATATTCTTTTTGAGACGTGCCAGTGGCACGTCTCAAAAATACGTTTATTGTGAATATATAAATTTGATTGAAACGATGGTTTAAGCAAGTTGGGTATAATGCCCTCGGTCTACTATGCCTGTGACTTGAAAAGTATTGGTGAATATTATTAAGTTGGCTACGTAGCTGGGGGCGATCGCCCCCAATTCATGGTCTACACTGATTATTTGAGCTGGATAGGTAGATGCCATGCGGAGTGCCTCTGGTAGGGGAATGTTGGCGTGATGTACACAGTTGGCAATTGCTTGAATTAATGTCAGCGCTGATCCCCCTAATGTGCCATCGGCTGAGACACATTTTCCATCTCGATAAAATACTTCCTGTCCACCGATCCAGAAGGATTCCATTTGGGTTCCAACAGGCGGCGTCGCATCTGTGACTAACACTAACTTGTCTTGTTTGATGCGTTTAGCAAGTTCAATCGAGCTGAAGTGAACGTGTTCTCCATCGGCGATGATGCCTGCATATACTTCATTGCGGCTAAAGGCTGCGCCGACCATTCCTGGACTTCGCCCTAACCAAGGTGACATTGCATTAAATAAATGTGTAACCATTTGGATGCCTGCATCAAAGCCTGCCAATCCTTGCTCAAACGTGGCGTTACTATGCCCCGCAGAAACTACAATGCCTTGGTCGGCGAGTAGTTTTATGTGATCGGCTTCTGCTATCTCTGGTGCAAGTGTGACTAATTTAACGACATCTCGTCCGGTTTCTGCAATTTGTTTGAGGATGGTTTGGTCAGGAGGGCGGATATAGCGTTCGTCATGAATTCCTTTGCGTTTAGGATTTAGATAAGGGCCTTCAAGGTGTAACCCCAAAACACTATACGAATTATGTGTTTGATACTCTTTAACAACATTTAGTGAACTCCGTATATCTTCATCAGATGTAGTAATTAAAGTTGGCAAGAAACTTGTTGTTCCGCTTCTGAGGTTAGTTTGATGCATGATGTCTAATGTGCGAGAAGCGATCGCATCATTAAACATTACGCCACCACATCCGTTTAGTTGCAGATCAATAAATCCAGGGGCAACGTTATGCCCTGCTAAATCAAAGATTGCAAGTTCCTGATTGACTTGTGAGAGTGGTATGAGATCTACGATTCTGAAACCATCTATTAATAATGCATGGTCGGTCAGCTCTTGCTGTCCAGTGTAGATAATGCAATTGGTTAGAGCGTACATGTGAGGTGGAGGGACTGACATTCTCCGTTACTATAGCAAGGCCAGATAAGCTGTGAGAAGCTTGCTTTCAGTTATTCACCCCTTTCAAGGTTGGTGCATCCTGTTCCAACTGTTTGAAATATTTGACTGTTTTGACTTTTAACTCCAGCGTTGCATCTTCGTCACAAACGATCATGCCATGAGGATGAAGCTGGAGGGCTGATGCTGTCCACATGTGATTGATGCCTCCTTCGACCGCATGGCAAAGCGCGATCGCCTTGTTGTATCCCTTGGCTAAAATCATGACCTCTCGTGCATCCATGATCGTGCCTACTCCTACCGTAATCGCTAGATTTGGCACTTGTGCGGGGTCGCTGTTGAAAAAACGGGCATTGGCTAAGCGAGTGCTGTAGGTTAATGTCTTAAGGCGAGTGCGTGACTTTAGGGAGGAACCTGGTTCATTAAAGGCGATGTGACCATCTTCTCCCATGCCGCCAACAAATAGTTCTATTCCCCCAAACGACTGAATTGTTTTTTCATAGGCACGGCATTCCTCCTCTAAGTCAGGTGCATTACCGTTGAGAATATGGATGTTTTCTTTAACAATATCAATGTGATTGAAGAAATTTTGAAACATGTAAGAGTGATAGCTCTCTGGATGATCGTTGGGTAAACCAACGTATTCATCCATGTTGAACGTCGCTACATGTTGAAAGCTCAACTCGCGCCGTTGATAAAATCCAATGAGCGTTTGATACATTCTTAATGGTGTGCTACCTGTGGGTAACCCAAGTACAAAAGGAGTTTCAGCAGTTGGCTGAAAGTCGAGGATGCGTTGCTTGATGTAACGGGCAGCCCAAACGGCGATGTCTTCGTCACAAATAATCAAGCGCATAGAGATCTCCTGTTGTTAAGGGTTCATCACTGTAGGGCATATGGACGATATAGGTTGCGTTGTTTTTTAGAAGCAGGGTTTGTGGCGATCGCTCATTCCCTCTAGTCTCCATTTCAGTTGTCTAAGGATCATGAATAAATTAAAACCAAATTTTTAATTTTGGAAAGGGCTGCTCAGCGGCACTTTCCAAAATTAAGTTGCGGGTTTTATTAAATTCAAGATCCTAAGTGCTTTCTGCGGCTGTTAACATACGCTCCAAAATCTGCCTTAAAACGCTCACTTCACTATCGCTGACATGATTGGCGAAATAGTCTACGATTCCTTCAGCGTAAACTGGCCACATTTGTTTTTGGGTGGCGAGACCTTTTGGAGTCAATACGGCAAAGGTACCTCGGCGATCGGTTGGACAGGGTTGGCGATGCAGTAATCCAGCTTTTTCCAAGCGATCGACCAATCGGGTCAAGTTACTGCGGCTCAGGAGCACCTTGTCTGCCAGCTCACTCAGGCGCAACCGATGCTCTGGCGCTTCTTTTAGAGTGAGCAGCACATCATACCACTCTAGAGAGGGGAGTCCTGCTTCGGCTAAATTGGTTTCAATTCGATCAATGACTCTGGCATGGGCTGTTATAAATAACCGCCAGACGGAGTTACGCGTATTATCTAAAGTTCGCTTAGTACCCATATACAGGAAGAAGCATCAGGTGAGGCTAAAAAATTGGGACTGTGGGATTGGCGTAGCGGATGTTGCATAGGCTCTGATCCATAAGAGCTACATACCAACACATATGATATCTCTCCTAGATAACCCCCATGTCTACATTTGATTCTGATTCACTACTTGGTATTTCTTCGGCAGGAACATTTACTCATCCATCAGCCGATCGCAACAGTGTATTGCAAAATTTCTCTCGTGCAAAAACAGTGAGTCATTCTCACTCACGGCATCGGAGCCACAAGCAAGGACATCATACCCGACATAACAGCCACGGCCACAACCATAGTCATCATCATGCTGTTCACGGTCAGGCTCATCAGCCTGTGGCTCAAGGGGAGCAATCTCATGATGTAGACCTGTTGAATCTGATTAGCTCTTCGCCAGTGGGAGTGGACACCTCTTCGACAACCTCTTACTCAGGGTCAGATGCTGCTTATCAAGCTGCAATGGCTCAATTACAGGCTGGCCACGACTCATATATGTTCTTGAGTGGACTACAAAGTCAAAGCTATGGCACGAATATGGCGATGATTAACACGATGGGTGGTGGATATAGTGATTACAACGCTCTTACGGGAACCTGGACGCTATATGGCGGTTAGATTTAGGTTCGCGGTAGCCTGATGTTGGCTATTGCGGCCTTGATAGTGTAGTAATGAATCACTTTACCTAATGCCAGGGATTGTGTGGTATGTAACGCACAATCCTTAGTTTCCAAGTTATTGGGCATTAAAGAAAAATTCACACTTCTGTTAAGTAACGTCGAAAGGTAGCCCAAAATATGGCATTTTATCGAAGCTTGTTAATAATTAGAGACTAGCGCACCTTAATTTGAATAGAGGCAATATGGGTCTTAGCGATAAGATTAAGGACAAAACAACACGGACAAATTTGGTGGCAGACTGCGCCAAATTGGTGGATGAACAGGTTTCCGTCAAAACTGGAATCTCTGGGTTAGCCCTGAAAGCGGCCTACAGTGTCGTGAAAGGGGTTGAGCCGACCTACATTCCAGGAGCCATTCATCGGATTTTGCCCGAAGCCATTGCTGCCCTCGACCCGATTTGGGATGAAGGCGTTCAATCTGGCGATCCGGTTCAGTACTTGATCCAGAACCGTTCTCGAACCGCTGACATGTTGCTGCAAGTTACCGATGTTAAGATTGAAAAGGCAAAGCATGGGGTTGTGCGTGCTTCTTACGGTAAGCTGCGTAAATCTGTGAAGAGTGACGTGGAAGAAGCCGTCCCAGGTTTGGCCAAAATTTTAGGAACTCACATCCAAGGTTAAATTTACAGTTAAATTCACGGTTGAATCAGTGCGGTTGCTGTCGTTAAGGTGCTCTCCATGGTTGATTTAGATAACCGCTACTCGCAATTGCATTGATTTTGCCAGGTTTCGGCATGATTATTTTCCGGTGCGTCTACCAACCTCGGTTCATCATGCTGTGAACCAGCTCATTCCTTCACGAGCGATCGCCTCTGGAACGGTATGAGGCCCATCAAACTCTCGGTAGAGCACGTCATAGCCTACTCGCTGAAGCTGTGGAACGATGCGACGGCTACATCGATCAATGGGCAACACCGTATCGTTCTTACCGTGAGAGATGAAAAGGCGAGGTTCACCGATTTGAGCCGCAGGTGCCATAAATCCGGGTGAGAAGGCAAGGATATGGCCGAACAAATCACCATTTGTGATGCCTACGGAAATCGCATAGGATGCGCCATCTGAAAAACCTGCGATCGCAACCTGGTCGGTGTTGATGGCATAGCGCTTAAACGTTTGCGCCAAAGCTTGATCGATAAAGGCAATATCAGGCCCATAGTGGCTGACAATAACATCCCACGTTTTTTGGCGTGACTCGACCGCTAACACGATTGTTGTGAACGCGTCGGCTAACTCCCGAATCATGCTGAGTGCTCCCTCTGCATGGCCAGCCGCACCGTGCAGCATGAGAATCAGAGGAATGGGATGGTCTGCTTGATAGGCTGCGGGAATATAGAGTAATCCATCCCGTTTATCATCCAAGTTGAGGGGATATAACCCGGAGGTTCCGGTTTCGATTGGCTGGGTAGGCCGAGCCTGCAACCGTCCCGCTGTGACTAAGTTTGCTTTCCTCACCGTTTTCATCCCCGCTAAGGTTTGATTAAACAACCAGTGATTGATGCTATTGGTTCAGGCTAAATCATCCAATAGCGGCTTGCATGGTTCTTTAGAGGGATTCAATTGTGTCCAGAATGAGTGCTGAAGGAAACAAAGAAATGTATTGCAGATGATGAAAACAAGGAATATTTGTTGCTAGCTGTTGACGCTACAAAAACAGCTTATTGATGTCTCCGGTAAAGGAGGATGGGCTAGTACAGGTTGATCCATTGCATGTAGAAACGTTTACTTGAAACGTGTGGTCATTTGTCCAGGTGAAACTGGTCAGGTCGGGGCGATCGCGCAATTCTTCGAACGATTTTGAGTCCCCGGTTTGCAAATTAACTACATGAAACCAGAATGAGCCTTCCAGCGGTTCCATAAATACGGCATAGTGCTCGTCGGGCGACCATTGCACCCACTCCAATCCACCATATTTACCAACCGCAACTTTCTGAGCGGTTTCCTGCTGACGATTTACCAGGAAGAACGACCAGCACAATCCAGTTTCATTCGTCGGGCTTTCACAGGCTCTGACAAAATTGAATGCGCCAGAGGGGGATGGATCGGAGATCAGCAGCCGTTTTGCATAGGTTACAGTGCCATTACTGCCATCACTGCTGTAAGAGACTGAAATTGCCGAGAGCAGCGTTTTATTCTGATAGCTCAATGTGCCGTCTGGATTGAACGTGAATCCATGAGCCGTTTCTCCAGGTAGGAGAGGCGTCCAAGGCTGTACCCCTGGAATGTCTGCTGGGGTGGTTGGAGCCGTGGAGGGTTGCGCCGCAGGGCTAGCGTGAGGGGTGGGAGAACCGGCTTGCGGAGATGGGGACGGAGTGGTTTGTGGGGAACATGCGGCGATCGCCAAGCTTAAACACAAGCACGACAAACTGCTGTAGGTTAAACCAGCCCAGGATTTTGTGTTACTCGCCATGATCGATCCTTGTGTAACAGATTAATGAACTGATAAGTAGAGAGACAAAAATAAACTTTGTTATGCCAAGATTAGAGAGTAGCTTACTTTGAACTCTCTTTCCCAATGACTCGTCCTCGACTTCAAGTCGTTTTGAACGCAGAAGAAGATCGCACTTTGCTGGAACTTAGAACCGCTACTCGCGTTTCCCAACGCACCAAAGACCGTGCTGAAGTGCTACGACTTAGCCATCGAGGATGGACGACACAGAAGATCGCCCAGTATT
>DATNPS010000309.1:0-22841 GCA_036703095.1 Crinalium sp.
TTTTGGAAAGTAATCCGATCCGATCGTCGTCATCACCATTGCCGTCCACCACAGCGCCATGCCATAGTCGGTAATACCAATAGGAGCACTGCCACTTTGAGTGACTACACCAGCAGAAAGTTTGTGCTCAAACGCATAAATGCCGATCGTGCCAACGAACAGGACAATCGCGGTTAGCCCCACGACATAGCCCACACCTCGACGCTGCACACTCGCTGCGAGTAATCGCATCCCTCGATTGGTGCGTGCCATCACTCCCAATAAATGCAACCCACGCACCACATGCACGGATGGCAAAGACTGGATCACTCCCACAATCCGAAAGGTTCGCAGCGCTGGGATCAGCAAGGAGAAGACAATGAGCCAGTTGTGCTTGAGATAAGGAAGTTTGCGAGGAGCCAGGAGAAATTTGACTCCAAAATCTACAACAAATATGAGCCAAATGGTGATGCCGATCGCGACCAGGAGCGGATTCAATCCCCAAATAAGTTCAATGATAAATAACCCCAACCAGACAAAGCCCAACACTAGTAGCGGCATTTCTAGCCAAGCGTCCCACTGTTGTAGCACTTCGCTACGCTCTTGATCTAATGTTTGCTTGTCTGATGGCTTTAAAACACTCATAACCTGGTCGTTCGCGTAGGCTGTTGTATGGCGGATTCTGGATGGGATTGATACACCTTGAGTTGTGCCCGTAATTGGGCAATCTCTTGAGCCATATCGAGTACCATTGCGGCTCCAACTAAGTTCAACCCCAAGTCTTGACGCAATCGCCGGATCTGGGCAATACGAGCCAGTTCGCGGGCATGGAGCAAGTTGTCGATCGCTTCAATCACGCCTAACTCCACGTAAACTTCCACTACCGTCAGCGATGTCTCGGTGATGAGGGCAGCCGCTTCAAAGGTGTAAAGTGGTTCACCGTCGCCTGAAACTACGGTTTTTGCAAGGCTAACGGTCATAATCTAATCTCCTCTAACTGGGCACGGGGATTGGAACTGGCATTTGCCTGAATCTTTTCGTAGCATGATTGTTCGATCGCACTCAAGTCTTGCGGTGTCACGATTTGCAGTTTAGCGAGTAAGTCACCGCGTCCCCCTTTGGGCAACGTCCAGCCTTTACCACGTAGCCTGAGCGCTTGACCTGATCGGGTTCCTTTGGGCACTTTCATCATCACACTGCCATCAGGAGTCGGTATGTTGATCTCAGCTCCTAAAACCGCTTCATCGGGGCGAATGGGTACGTCGCAAACCAGGTTGTCGCCCTCGAATCGGAAGAAGGAATGCGGCACCACCTCGATTGTGAGATACAAATCGCCACGCTGTTGCGAAAATGGGCTGGGGCGACCTTTTCCCTTCAGCCGAATACGACTGCCCAGTTTTGCGCCTGCGGGAATGCGAACGTTGATCGTTTCGTCGTCAAGCTGTAGCCGTTGCTGGACACCGTGAAAGGCTTCAGAAAAGGAGAGGGCGATCGCTGCTTCGGTATCCGGTGCGGGAGCCTGAGAGCGAAAACCATCGGTGCCAGTGGTGCGGGTGCGATGGCGCGATCGACCGTTGATGCCACCGAGCAGATCATTGATAAACGCATCAAAGTCTTCATACTGATCAAAGCCTTGAGTGCCAGCATTAGTTCCAGCATAAGTGCCTGTGGAGGTTGGCGCTTCAGTGTAACCAGGCTGATTCCAGTGCTGACCAAATTGGTCATACTTTTGCCGTGTTTCTGGCTCAGACAGCACCTCATTCGCAGCGTTCAGATCTTTGAACTTCGCCTCTGCGTCTTTATCTCCAGGATTGAGATCAGGATGGTATTTGCGAGCAAGCTTGCGGTATGCCCGTTTGATTTCTTCAGGAGTGGCAGTTTTGCTGACTCCCAGAACGGCGTAATAATCTTTAAAGGCTGTTGCCGTAGGCATTAATTACCTCTCAATGGCCGATTAGCTTGCTGTGGGCGATCGGCAGTTCTTGTGGCGTGAACTCATCGTAATCATTAAACCAAAACACCGAGGAGACGTTGGTGCGCGATCGGGCAAGAACAATCGATAACGTTCCAGCTACGTCCCCACCGATCACTTAGGGAACTAATATTCGTGTCCACTGCAACACGCTTGCTACCCAGCACAAACCCGTTCTCGGCGAGAGAGGTTCACTTTTCCCAACACCGCTATCAGGGCGATCGCTACCACACAATTCACGAAAGCATATACGACAGGAGACACCCCAGGGATAAATGCTCCCACGATGTTCCCCAAACTATGAAAAAGCGCCACTAGCAAAATACTGCCTTTCGTACTGTTGTAAATCCAGGTATAGATAAACGCATCAGCCGCGATGATGATAAACCAGAGGAAAGGATACTCAGACATTGCCTGTCCCAAAAAGACAAGCGGGAAATGCCACAACCCCCATAATGCGCCCACAATCAGGGTGGCATGCAAGGCACTATGTCGTTTCTGTAAGTGCGGTAAGGCAAAGCCACGCCATCCAATTTCTTCGCATGCATTGGCAACTGAATTTACCGCCAAGGCGAACATAGCATAGGGAGATAGTTCAATTGGTGGCACTACGATGGTGACTGAAAAGCCGAGTAACTTCGTGATGAGTTGTGCCACCAGGAAAAGAACCGCAGAACCCAGCACCGCTACGATATACCAGCCCCACCCCACCCGCCATCGGACCAGTCCCTTGAGCAACTCTCGAACGCCTGTCTTACCATGCGCTACCTGTGACATAATTACAGCCGCAAGAGCAGGTCCAATGGCATAAAGGATGGAAAGCACCAGGAAGTAAGGACGGTAAGAGGGAGCAATGCCTCGCGAGACTAAGACGATTGATGTCATACCAAGCCATGAAATCCCAAAGGCTAAGATATAAAACCAAGTAACGGGATATTTTCTCATTTTCCGCCTTCTCCTTTGAAGTGGAATCTTTTACTGACGATTAATACGCCGCAAACTCATAGCTAATCTCTGTCGTCTTTCCTTTGAAATAGAGCCGCATACCTTCTGGATACTCCCATCCCACTTCACCTTCTAAAGGAATCAGCATGCCATCGCGCACTGCATAGTCCCAAAATCTGCCACCCCACGGCATCGCAGTGAATTTGTCGCGATAACGAGCATCAGCCCGAAACGTTGTGATTGTGCCTTCAGCATTAAACTGAAACACAGCGGAGGCTGTTGTTGCACCATCGGTCAGAGTGGCGCGAGCAGAGTTGTCATCAATCGCCTCCCAGCACACACCCTGACTGGGTAGGAGTGCAGTCGGATACCAAAGAGCCTCAGCAAAGAACCGCAATAATTCACCTTGATTGTTTTCAGGTGCACCGCTCATTTTTGCAACGGTGAAAAGACCGAGTAAGGATGCGTGTAAGCTGCCTTCTCCTAAGAGATAGGTATCATGAACAAAGGCGCTCACTCCCGGAGCCATCTGGATGCGGGCATCCCAATCAAAACCTAAACGTTGGGTCGTCACCCGTTGAGTGGCGGTAAACGGACTCCACTTACCTTCAGTTTCACTCATATTGAACTGCCCTGTCTGAGAGAGGTTGACCTCCGCTACGATCGCTTGTCCATCCTTAAGTACTGTCCGAAAGAAGCTCTGTACGGGTGCTGGTAAACCTTCAAGCTCTTTTGGATCATAGATTTCTGGCTCAATAGTTTGCCGTCCATTTGTTAATCTGGTTCGTCGGCTGTCGGTATCTGACTGCCAGCGATAGCTACCGTAAATGGCAACAATTATTAGACAGATCATGATTAAAACACTAATAATTACAATCCATTGAATCCACATGATACTGACCTATGATTGTTAATTCAGAATTTGATAGAGGGTGATGATGCTAATGACGGCAAAAATAGTGGTGTAGATTAACTTCGTGTATTTGGCTAACCAACTGGGAAGATAAATATCAAAGTTGTCCTTTGTAGAATTAGTGTATTGTCGAGCCAGCAAATTCAAGGGGCAGTGAGATTTGAACGCGAGTAGGATGAGTCCTTCTAGGAATACAAATCCATACCCGATCCAGAGCCAAATATCCAGCTTGTTAGAAATTGCAGCATACAGCATATAGAAAATCACACCATTGAAGAATAGCCATATCAATGTGTGAATGCTTTTAATTAAAGTCAGTTTGCTCTCACCGTTCATATCAATCGCGGCTCGATTGCGAATGCCAACCAACACCAAAAGTACAGAAAAATAAATCCAGGGATAACGATTGCTAAAATAACCGTCGCAATCCGGACACCCAGAACAGGTAAATTCCACCGTTGTGCAAGGGCATAGCACACGCCTGCAACAACTTTATGACGACTGCGATAAAACCTAGTCCTTGTCATGGCGGGAGTTTGCGATCGCTTGACCTTGAGCATCCAAGAAATCAGCAGCCCGATCACACCCAAAATGGCTGATGGAATCGCCAAAATCGCTAGCCAGTGAGACATGACCATCCAAGAAATGACGTTTCCGAGCCAGGATGAGGACGGACAACGAAAAAGAATTGCCTCTGCTGAACAACCAAAGCGTTCTGCTAAACCCATTCCGCCCCAAGTCACAAGGAATGGAAAAATGCCGTAGAAGACGCACATGCCTAATAAAATTAAATGCCCACGAGTAGTCAGCGATCGCGTCAGGGAGATTGATGCAAGTGCTGGTCCAACAAGAAACAGGGCTAAAATTAAAGGCAAATAAATCATGGATTTTTTAACCTTAAACAAAGTCAAATGCAAGGTCAAGATTCATATCACCCTGCTCACTCAGTGACTATTTGAGTTTTTTCTCTACCAAATTTCCATAGCAAAATGACACCCAATCCAAACAAATTGATCAGAAGAACAACTAACCCACCGAAAAATGGAATGAGTGTCAGAACAGTCAAGATCGCTAAACCCACTAAGAACTGTTGATGTAACGATCGCTCGTGCGGTAATTTGAGCGATACCAGCAAAAATAAAGATCCAGCCAAAGACCAGGGTTGAGGCAATGCTGGCAACAAAAGGAAAGACGATCGCAGCGATACCCAAGGCAATCATGAGTACAGCGATCGTGGTTAGCCATCCAGAGTTAACAGCTTTCACATCCGTTTCAGATTCAATCACTCTCATGGTGTTCTCCTTTCCTTTAAATGGCTACGCTGATTTTTTGAAGCATCGTTGATTGGCATCACCAAGTTGATTGAGCAGAGGCATGTTTTGAAAACCTTTTGGAGCAGGACTTTCAAAACATGCTTGATCTAAACTTCAACGGCGGCAGCAATGAGAATGATTTACTTCTTTGCGGTGTCCGCAGCAGTTTCAGCATCCAGTCTGGCAGCGATCGCTGCCAGGGTTGCTTCTTCAGCTTCTTCCATCGTTACCATTGCCAGGAAGGTGGCTGTATCGGCATAGCCTTCAGCTTGCTCGGCTCGATGTTCAAGCTTCTTGACTTCATGACTCGCTTTCCATTCCTCTACATTCGCTTTCACCTCAGATTCTTTTGCTTCAAACTGAGTTTTGAGGGTTGCCCGATACTCATCAAATTGTTGTTTCTTTGAGTCCAGATTTACCTTCGCTTCATCCAGTTTTACCTGGATTTCAGCTTGAGTTTTTTTTGGTGTTGATCGAATGCTTTTTCTCAGTGCTTTTGCCCGGTCTTCAATCGCTTCTAAATTGTCTGAAGCTTTTTGGTGAAATTATCAATGGTCGTACTCATGATGCTTCCTCTATTTAATAAGTGTTTGGGACATGTCGATGATTAATCGCATCTTTAACGAATGGCATATTGAATTTCATCTTGTATTTAGATGAGTTCACCTTATAAAAGTTGTGCTAAAAATTTAGGCTTTGCGAGCAAAAATGAGTTTGATTAGCGAAACAACCAGATAGCTCAAGAGCGCATAGGCAAAGATTGCAATCACAACATTGATATCAAAGATATTTGATCCATCCTCTGAAGTCGGACTAATAAATAAGGTAGAAAAGGGTGCAACAAAAGGGGCAGAGAGTTCGTTAATCAAATGAGCAAAGTCATTTTGGGGATTTGCTCCAAACAAACGCAGTAAGAACCGCATCACAAGTAATATTTCCAGCATCCCTGCTAGCCAATAAAGGCTATTCATGATCCAGATCAAGGTCGTATTTCGTCGAGCAGTGACTAGACGGGTCTCCCCTTGATGAAGCCGGAATGCTTCTTCATCACGACGCAGATCCTCTCGCCGCTCAAGATTAGTGTTATCATTCTGATCGCGATTCATACTGAAACCATTGTTTTTTTGATTACTGTTTTGCCTTTGAAAACACTGTACCTTAGCCAGGTGAACCTTCTGCTTCTGGTCTTAGCGTAAGGAATCGTTGTTCTATTTCCTGTTTGCATTAATTCACTACAAGACAAAACGTAAGATTCAAGCAGGTCTTGCTAAACGGGGTTTGAGGAGCCAGAGCAGAGCTATATCTGTAATGCCGCTAACCACCGCACCTACTGTCAAGCCAGTGGCAGCACCTGCCAAGACTGTAGCAAGGTCGAAGCAATCGAACGTCATGCAAGTTGTGCCGACGAAAGCAACTAGCAAGCCACAAGCCAAGGCATTGCTGATTCTGCAAGACAAGCTTAGATTAGTGTTTCCAGGCTTGTTGCCATCCTTGCATTTGTGCAATTTCAGCATTCTGAGCTTTGATGATTGACTGCGCCAAGGTGCGAGTCTCTAGGTGTGCAGCACATCCAGATGCCATCTGCACCATCCCTACCGCCATTTGGTGATGGGGAATCATTTGCCAGCCTTAAACCGCAACCGACAGGCTGACTGCATGGCTAATTCTTTCTAGCCTCTGCTTTGCCTGACTGACATCCTCATCACTGCCTGTTACTAGGAGCATAAATGCACCTGCCTGAATTTGAGTCTCGTACTTCAGTACCTCGTGCTCCGGGATGCCTAGCCCTGCCAACGCACCTGCCAGCCCGCCGATAGTGGCAGTAGCAGCACCACCGACTAACGTACCTTCCAACCAACCCGCTAAGACTCCCGTAATGGGACCCGCAATGACGATCGGAGCGATGCCGGGGATGAACAGCACGCCAGCCCCTGCTAAAACGCCAAACAACCCGCCGACGAAGCTACCCCAATACCCCCCGGCAGCGGCTCCAGCTTGGGCTGTATCTTTCCAGGTGAGAAAGCCACGCACCTGTTCATTTGTCTGATAGTCTTTACCAATGATCGAGAGTTTTTGTAGATCGAAGCCTTCTTTTTGTAGTTCTAAGACCACCCTTTCTGCTTCTGTGTGGGAAGGAAAAGAAGCAACAACGGTATGTGCTTGTGCCATGAGTTTATTTCCTTGTTTGCAATTAATCCGCACGATGGTGAAGCTTTTTGGTCTTTCGCTGAGATTTTCAACATCTCAACAATCAGATTTCACTCAGATGGTTTTTCCAGAATCAGCATGCTGAGCGCTGTATCGCCATCTCCGACTCGCCTAGCTTTGCTGGAATCCCATCTTTAGTTTTTGCATCGTCGATCAGATTCTCGCAGAAGTTGTCCCACATTCTCTCTACCGCTTGAATGTTTTAGTAGAACTTGTACAACGCATACGTCACTCATACTCTTACTACAACATGATTAAGTATATGAACAACTTTCAGATGTCATCACCTAGATAATACTAATTAATGTTGAGTTGAGAGCGATCGCCTACTTGCTTCTACACAGGAAGTTAAGTCAATTAGGCTACTGGGATTTGACGTGGCTGTAAAATACTTGTTTCACAATTTCGGCACAGAGAATGTAGAGTCCGACAAGAGCTGCCAGCACCAACAGAAATTCCATCGGCAAGGCTTGAACCCCAGTAAACCTGCAAGCGGTGTATAAGGCAGGAGGAGTGTGATAACAACGATTGCGATCACGACCATAGCTGATAACAGAGTTCGGCTCGGTTCACTGTGCAGAATAGATTTATATGTGCGAATAGACAGCACAATTATCGAGGTAGAAATGACCGATTCCATAAACCATCGGGTTCTGAATTGTGCGGTATCGCCCAAGGTGAGGTAATCAAACACCGAACTGAGTAAGCCAAACGCCAGCATGAAATTACGAATGAAGTGAATATTTCAGCAGTAGGGCACTCGCCTTGCGTTTTTGTTTGAGGCTGTTTACGCCATATTCGGCAAGTCGTTGTTTCGCCTCTTTACAGCTTAAACCATCGCCTGATACTTACGGTGTTTGAAGCACTTGATCCATCGGTAAGCTCCAAAATGCAGAGAGTTGAGAAGGCATCAGATGATGGGAAGTCGTCATTGAGTTCCTCGCTGAGGTCGATTGAGTACCTTTAACTGTTCAAACCAAAGTACACAGATTGCCCCACCACCCAAGCAAATTGCCAAGTCGATCGGATGCAGGAACGAGAAGCTAAACAATTGACGTAAGAAAGGAACATACAGCACGATCGCCAGAAAAAAGAGTCCACCACCCATCACCCACCGCAGGGCAACATTAGGAGATCTCAAGATTTTGGGACTGAGACGAGCGGTTGAACTTTCGCTCAGAATCAGTCCTAAATTTGCCAGAATTAACGTGGCAAATGTGAGCGCACGAGCATCCAGTTCGCCTTGTCCGCGATAAAGCGCAATCACGAAAATGGCAAGAACAATTACCAGGATACCGCTTCCCTGCAATACGGCTAAACCCACCGTTTTTCTGCCAAACAGCGGCTCTTTTGGGTTGCGAGGCGGACGTTGCATGACCGTTGCTTCGGCGGGTTCGGCTTCTAACACGATCGAACATGCGGGATCAATAATCAAATGGAGAAAGGCAACGTGAATCGGCAGTAAGACTAACGGCAATTTAAATAACACTGGAATTAACGACATCCCAGCGATCGGAATGTGAATTGCCAGCAGATAGGACATCGCTTTGCGGAGATTATCAAAAATGCGTCGTCCGAGTTTGACCGCTTGCACGATCGACGAAAAATCATCATCCAGTAGCACCAACGCCGACGACTCACGGGCAACATCGGTGCCTCGCTGCCCCATGGCGATGCCGATTTGTGCCGCCTCGAGTGCCGGAGCATCGTTCACCCCATCACCCGTCATCGCGACGACTTCGCCCTGCGCTTTCAACGCATTCACCAGGCGCAATTTTTGCTCAGGCACGGCACGCGCAAAGATGTTTGTACTTTGAATGCGCTCCTGGAGTTCAGCATCATTCATATGATCCAATTCCACCCCAGTCATTACAGCACCCATTTGCAGCAAGCCAATCTGTCGCGCGATCGCTTGCGCCGTGACTGGATAATCACCCGTAATCATCACCACTCGAATCCCAGCGGTATAACATTCCTGTACCGCCGCCGCCACCGCTGGACGTACTGGATCAGATAGCCCCACCAACCCAAGAAATTGAAATGGAAAGTCATGCTGTTGGTCAGGTAAATGCGATGGATTGAGTGATGGATGAGGCGGCAAAAAGAGGGGTGGCGCATTGAGCAGCGATGCTTTGGCAACGCCTAACACCCGTAAGCCCTGCGCTGCCATATCACTCACTTGCTCTGCCAAGCATTGCTGCTGTGAGGGTATGAAATGACAAAGATCAGCGATCGCTTCCGGTGCCCCTTTGGCAGCAATCTCATACTGCTTACCATCAGCAGACTGCCAGACGTGAGACATTGCCAATAAATCCGGCGAAAGCGGATATTCTCGCAGCAGTTGCCAGTCATTGTGCAAATGTTCGGTATGGGCAAGATAGTGAGTTCCCAATTGCTTAAAGGCTTTTTCCATCGGGTCAAAGGGATCGCGCTGGCTCGCTAGAATGCAAAACTCGACTAAGGAATGCACCGTTTCGGGGAGTGGCTCGCGTGTATGCAGGCTCAAATCATAGGAGTAAGGCTTTTCTGCCGGATTATCGGCATAGGCGCATAGCTGTTGCACCGACATTTGATTCAGGGTCAGCGTTCCCGTTTTATCTACACAGAGGACGGTGGCAGCACCGACGGTTTCAACGGCAGCGGCACGACGTGCTAAAACGTGATTCTGAGAAATGCGCCACGCACCCAACGCCAAAAAGATCGTCACAACAACGGGAAATTCATTGGGCAAAATTGCCATCGCCAGCGTAATGCCTGCCAGCACGCCTTTGAGCCAATCGCCTCGTGTGAGTCCATAGACCACCACGATCGCGATACATAACGCTAACGCAATGCTAAACAACCGACTCACCAGACGATTCATTTCCCGCTGTAACGGAGTCAATTCTGACTTTACCTTTTGTAAGGCATTGCCAATCTTACCCATTTCGGTGTGAACGCCAATCTCCCGCACTTGAGCCACCCCCTGTCCCTGCACCACTAGCGTGCCAGAATAGACAAACGGCAAATCATCGCCCCCCGGATGTGGCATTTTACTGCTGTCTTGAGCATCGATAGCAGCGGCAACTTTGCGAACCGGGAGCGATTCTCCAGTTAATAATGATTCATCCGTAGAAAGATTGGAGCAAGCCAGCACAATTGCATCCGCAGGTATGCGATCGCCCTCTGCCAGCACGATACGATCGCCCCGGACAACCTCTCGTCCTGCAATCCGTTTACGCTCTCCATCACGCACCACCAACGCACGCGGACTAGATAGATCACGCAAAGCTTCCAAAGCATGCTCAGTCTTGCCTTCCTGGTAAAGACCAATCCCCATAATAAAAAAGACAAAACCTAGCAAAATCAGGGCTTCCTGTAAATCGCCTAAAACCCAATAGATGATGCCACCGCTGACCAGCAAGAGAAAAATTGGATCTTGAATAATGTCCCAGGCGATGATTAAAAGACTACGCGATCGCGCTGAAGGAAGTTCATTGTAGCCATCCTGCTTGAGCCGAGCGATCGCAATTGCAGACGGTAAGCCATTCGTGTCTTGCTCAGCGAAGTCTACTACATCATTGTCAGCGGTCGGGGAAACCATAATTTTGTGCGTTGTGATGAAATCGAAGAGCACAGTTTCCAAAATAGAAAAGTTGGAAACGCCGCTTCTACTTTAGACTGTTTGCCCAGATTGGATTAACTGATTCTTTGCCTCCTGACAGCTCAATTCCTGGAAAGAACTTGAGACATGGATTCAGTTTACTCCAGCACCGCAAGGTAATATTTGGGCTGGAGTCTGGTTGGTCATCTGATCGTGGATGCCAGGTAGATATTCGATTGAAGTGTCAAGGTCCAAACCTGATCAACTAAAGCTTCGAGATCAATGGGTTTGAGTAAATACGCTTCAATTTTTACTTGTATTTGTTGAACCAAACTCGTTGCAGAACAGGTTGAAATGCCTAGAATGGGAATCATTCTGCCACGACTGAGAACGATATACTTCATTCGCTGAATCAGTGGCAAAACATTTTCGCCCCAAAATCTCATTTCACAAATCAAAAGGTCAGGTACAAACTCATTTAGCATATCTAAGGTACTTATGATCGAGCCAAGCGTTGTTACCTTAGCACCATAACTTTCCAGTAAAAAAGCATATAGATCACTGCTGTCACAATCGTTGTCTACTACAAAAATTTGCACATCTTTGAGTAGTCCAGGATTCAGAGAAAGTTTATTTGTGATCGACATACTGATACCGCCACTGTGATGAAGATCTCAATTGAAGGCAACCGTCATTGCAATCTTGCTAAGGTACCTGTGCTTTAGGACGCGATGACGACCTCTAAACGAAGAATTAGGGATCAGTTTAATTCGTCGGGAATCTGCACAAGTAGCACTAGGAACTCTACAGTGTTCGACGCAGCAAATCTCCTCCTGAACGAAATAGAGCGCGATCGCTTCAACCCCCAAGATCAGCCATGCGCGATTGCATAATTCTTCTAAATCTGGTAGTAACCTATCTACCATCCAAGCTTCTGGACAATGAATGATTAACGTTTTGTGGCGACCACGGCGAAAGACGCAATGCAACAAACTTTGAGTAAAGAAACTACGCAGACGTTCATTGTGAAGTTGCGAAAGTCGTATTCGATCATCAAAGGTTATTTCAGTGAGTAACATAGCAATTATCAACCTCCTTTTCTCCAGTCTTGTTTAGGAAAACTAGCATTGCCTGGTAGCAATGTTTGCAATGCCAATAAAGCCGACCCGAACAAACGTGACGAAATAAACCAGTTGAGCAACACGGGCAGATGTATCTGCTAGACATCGATCGAGAGCGACGCATAAAACCAAGTTGCCAGCGCTTCTGTGGGAGGAGATGTTTTGGTAATATTATTGGATAAGTGAGCAGATAAATCATCTTTAAATCCCAATGAGATAGAGGATTTTACTTATCTGCTACTCTGAACGACTACTGCTTGATTTTCCGCATGAATTGATTGATTACGATCTAAGTACAGGACAAAAATTGTAGAACCTCTAAGAACTGCTCCATTTTCTGTTCCAAGTTCAGCACAATGTTTCGGAGATGGTCAAAGCCATAACGGAAAATGCTCTTGGCTTTGCGTCCATGCTTTTTGATGGAGATCGGCTTGAGTTGTTGCAACCACTCCCCCGTTAAGAACACCCAGCACAGGGCTAAAGAGAGCAGAGCTAACAGCTTACTCAGACGTTCAGGCTCGCTCAGATGCGTTGATTCTAAACAAAATCCACGCGTCTTGAAAATGCCAAACAAGGTTTCAATGGACCACCTCTTGGCATAATCGGTGATTGCAGATTTAGGTTTGCTTTGAGTTGCCACCACCAGTAGAGAGCCATCGTCTAAGCGCAAAGCAGCAACATACACCCAATGTCCCCATAACTGCCGCTTGTGACGCAGAATCTTAGTTTGTCCAACTTGCAAATCAGCAAACAAAACACTGACTCGAAGATTGAACTGACCATCACTGAGCTTGTGATTCTCTCGAATCCGAATCCGAAAAGGGGTAAGCGGTTCGTAGAGCAAATACTCAAACCAGGCTTTGCCCACAAACTCTCGGTCAGCCGTCAAGCAAGCCATTTCTCGATCGCCAAAACGCTCTAGAAATTGGTTAAACAATTTCATGCGTTCAGCGCTGTTGGAGTTGCCACGCTTGTCGAGCAGACACCACACCAAAGGAAAGGCAACCCCCTCATGTACCACTCCAAGCATCAGGATGTTAAAGACACAATCGCCAAATTGCCATTCGGTACGGTCAAGCGAAAGCGTCCACGGTTCTGGAATGGCCATCAGTGCCACAACCGCTTGAGCAATCTCAGCGTAATCGAGTTGGTAATGCCGAAAGAAGCGTTGCAGGCGTTTGTAATGGGAATCGGTTTGAGCTTTGCCACTGAAGGCGGTTGCCAACTCACTGAAGTTCACCGTCTTGACTCGCAACAGGGCTATCAAAAAGGCAGCAACAAAGCTCAATCGTGCTCCATGCCAGGCTAAGTGGGGGCGCAGAGCATCTCGAAGTAGAGTAACCTGATTCATAAGGGTTTCGTGGTTAAAGAATGTGGTAATTCTCATGAAACCCTTTCCTACTCTCCTTTTGCAAGTTTTTGTCCTGTACTAAGGATTACGATATAAAAATTAGTTGCCAGCAAAAAAACTTACCCCCTATAATTTTTTATGAAAGTTTTCCTATGGCATTAATATCCACTCAACTAATGCATAGACATTAATGCCGTCAAGTGTGCCGAGCTGCTGCGCTACTTAGTCCAAACTTATTTAAACGCCTTGATTAAAGCTTCAAATTGTACTTGCAGTGACTTATCATGGGTTGAAATGGGCGGAATTGGACGACCAATCTTTAGGAATTCATAGACTGCCATTTGAGCTGCTCGGACTGAATACTCGACCGTGAAGACGACATCACCAGGAATTTCGACAAACTGACTGATGAAAGCCAAGTTCTTTGAGCTATGCGGAATTGGTAAGGGGCGATCGCTCCGTAAACGCGGCATAAACATGCTGGTGATGTAGGGCATGCGGCAAGGAATACAGATTGCGGATGCCACGGTATCTAGATCAAATCGCAAATGACCACAGAGTTCTTGCAGAATTTCGGCACCGTTGCACTCACTCATTGGTTTGGGCACAAAGTTACCCACACGATCAGGGAAAAGTGCGTAGCCCCAAAACACCTGGATATCCGCAGGCTGATTAATAAAGTGGGGTTGGTAAGCAAGCACGGTCGACAATAGCCAATTCGAGTCTTTGAACGTGATCAGTCCACCCGTTCCCGGTTGATTACCGCTAAAGGCAGTGATCTGGTCAAAGAAGGCAGAATTTTTCAGTGTGACTGTAAAAGACTCCCAAAGAGACTCGGCAATGTTGCTGTTAAACACAGCTGGATTTCCAAAATCTGAGTGTTCCTTTGCCAGCTTTTCCCACAAAGTCCAACTATCGCAATCATCCTTTGTCAGTTTCTTGGGAGCAATGGTCATTGACCCCAAACTAGACGCATCGGTCATCGAGCCGTTTTGCAGAAAAACCAGATCGCCCTCTTTTACCGCGATCGCCTTGCTTTCACCCTGATGCTGATAATGAATTCCCGTCACCACAAGTTTTTCCACTTCAGTGTGGTGATCAAGATCCGTCACTTTGGCATCAATGATAAAATGAACCCCTTGGGCAGTAAGCCAGCTCTGTAATGGACGAACCAATGAATCGTACTGATTGTAGATGGTTCGCTTCACCCCAGCAAGGGTTTCAATCCGAGAGAATTCCAGCATGAAGCGATGCAGGTAACGCTTAAATTCAACGGCACTGTGCCAGGGCTGGAAGGCAAATGTCGTAGACCACATATACCAGAATTCAGTTTCAAAGAATGCTGGAGCAAGCCAATCGGTGATGCGATCGGTACCCAATTCAGTTTCATCAGCAAGGCTAAGTTTGAGTAATTCCTGACGATTTTGCATAGAAAAGCCCATCGAATGCACGGGGACTTTTGCCCGACGGCTATCAACCAGGCGCGCCATCGAATGTGACTGGTGCTGCTGATTGAACTCCATCGTTTCGTCAAAGACCGTTTTGCCGGGTGAACTCAAAGATGGGATCGACTTGTAAAGATCCCAGGTGCACTCGTAATTGTCGGTTGTTAACATCCGTCCTCCCCGCAACGAATAACCGTCTACCGGGTTTCCAGCACCATCCAAACTCCCACCTAGAATAGGTTTTGCTTCTAGGATAAAAATATTTTTGCCTGAGAGTCCGCCGTCACGAATCATGAAGGCAGCGGCTGCCAAAGAGCCGATGCCGCCGCCCAATAGATAGGCATGAGATTGCTGATTCATATTACCCACTTTCCCAAAAAATAGGGTTCATCGTGGCTTCCTTACTTCTCTGGAACTTCCGCAGCGGCTTTTGCATCCAGCCTAGAAGCGATCGCCTCTAAGGTTGCTTTTTCAGCTTCTTCCATCATTGCCATCGCCAAAAAGGTTGCCGTAGTGGCATAGTCTTCCGCTTTCTCTGCGCGATGTTCGAGTTTTTTTACTGCGCGATTCGCTTTCCATTCCTCGATATTCGACATCACCTCAGATTCTTTTTCCTCAAATTGAGTTTTGAGTTTTGCTCGGTGATCATCGAATTCTTGTTTCTTAGCATCTAGTGCCACCTTCACCTCATCGAGCTTCAATTGAATCTCAGCCTGAGTTTTCTTTGGTACAGATTGAATGCTTTCCTTCAGTGATTTTAATCGGTCTTCAGCCGCTTCTAAATTGTCATGAAGCTGTTTGGTGAAGTTATCGATGGTCGTACTCATAATAATTCCTCCATGATTATTGGATCACCAGCAATGGTTAGTATGACAGCCTGATGTTTGATACGGGGGGTGATTTGTTGCTTGAGATCGATATCAGTGAAGTAAATTTCATAGAACCAAGCTCAACGGTTGCAACCCTTGCTTTTCTGCGCATACTTGACCCGTCAAATCCTCTTATTGCCACCGAGTGAACCACTTTTCTAGTTCGATCGCCCAAAAGGCGATAGTGCTCAATCCAAAGCAAATCATGAGGTCGATTGCAGATAATGCTGTTGTTTTGAACAGGGTTTGCAAAACCGGAATATACATGACGACCATTTGTAGCCCAATGGTCAGCACAACAGCGGCTAAAAGCGGTTTGTTAGAAAATAGCCCCAAGCGAAACAGTGAATCTCGCTCAGAACGCATCGCTTCCGCCAGCCAAACTCGTGATAAGGTGAGCGTTGTAAATACCATCGTTTGCCAATTTGCCTCCCCCCTAGACCAGTAGTGATAGGCAATAGCCAGCAAAAGTAACCCCAGCAGTAGCCCGACCCAAACAATTTCCCGACCAACTCCACGACTAAACACGCTCTCATGGGGCGGGCGAGGGGAGCGGCGCATAATTTTCCGTTCAGAGGGTTCTACACTCAACGCCAGTGCCAGGAGACCATCTGCCAGCAGATTAACCCACAAAATTTGCAAGGGAATCAGCGGCAGTGGCATCCCCAAAAATGGAGCCAGCAGAATCACCCAGAGTTCACCCGCATTTCCCGTTAAGGTGTACTTGATAAACTTCCGAATGTTGTCATAGATGACTCGTCCTTCCTTGATGGCAGAGATAATGGTGGCAAAGTTATCATCTAACAACACCATATCTGCGGATTCCTTCGCCACATCTGTGCCCGTGATGCCCATGGCAATGCCAATGTCTGCTTGCTTTAAAGCCGGTGCATCATTCACCCCATCGCCCGTCATAGCAACAATATGCCCTTGTCTTTGCAATGCTTCCACAATCTCTAACTTGTTTTGTGGAGAAACTCGAGCGTAAACTGAGATATCTTCGACTTGATTTTGCAAATCGGCGCAAGAGAGTTGGGCTAAGGCTTGCCCTGTCAAGATGCGATCGTTGGGAACAATCCCTAATTCGCGGGCGATAGATTGAGCAGTAAGGGGGTGATCGCCCGTGATCATGACGGGGCGAATCCCGGCTTCCTGGCACGTCAACACCGCATCTTTCACTTCAGGACGAATCGGATCAATCAGCCCCACCATGCCAATAAAAATGAGGTTCTGCTCCAGCGTTTTTCCGTCCAAAGGTTTTCCATCCGTATCGACCGTTCCCGCCTCAAGGGGGCGAAAGGCAATGCCTAAGACGCGCATACCATTCCGGGCTAACTGATCATTGTCCGTCAAGATTTTTTGGTGCCAATGCTCATCCAGTGGCTCAACCTGTCCATTTACCAAAACCTGACTGGAGACCTCCATCAAACTGCCCACACTGCCTTTGGTAAACGCAGTGTAAGGAGCCTTTGCGAGTCCCAATCGCTCAGATACTAACCGTTTCAATACGTCTGGTATTGGCACGGGTGCCAGTAGGAGCGTGTGTACAGTAGTCATCCGCTTGCGCGTTGCATCAAAGGGTTTCTCTGCAACCCGAGGTAAGGCTTTGTCTAGTTTGGTCTTCCAAAATCCCAAACGAGCAGCCATAACCAAAAGCGCTCCTTCCGTTGGATCACCCACCGCCTGAAACTGATGGGGCATTGTGGCATTAGGCTCCAGAAGAGCATCGTTGCAAAGCACCGCCCCGGTTAAGAGCCACGCCAGTGTTGGTTGCTCTTCTAGTAAACGCGATGGGTCTTCATCAATGTTCAGTGCGGCGCTGTGCTGAGGTGTGGTCAAATCAATCCGATGACCACCGACGACCAGAAACATCGCCGTCATGCGATTCTCAGTCAGGGTGCCAGTCTTATCAGAGCAAATGACCGTTACGGAACCCAATGTTTCCACTGCGGGTAGTTTGCGGATCAGGGCATGCTGTTTCAACATGCGCTGTGCACCTAGCGCTAAGGCAATGGTGACAACAGCAGGCAATCCTTCTGGCACAGCGGCAACCGCTAAACTCACCGCCGTAATAAACATCAGCGATAGTTTTTCACCGCGCAGCAGACCTAATCCAAAGATCACAGCAACCAGGATCAACGTGATTATCGCTAGCCTGCTGCCAAGCTGGTCGAGACGTTTTTGCAGCGGTGTCGGCTTGGGCTGAACCGTTTGAATCGCTGTGGCAATGTGCCCGATCTCTGTTTGATTACCTGTTTCTGTGACGACTGCAAGTCCTCGTCCATAGGTAATCACAGTGCCCATGTAAGCCATGTTGTGGCGATCGCCCAAAGAGAGATCAGTCTGTTCCAGTTTCTGAACATCCTTATCCGTAGGTTCCGATTCTCCCGTTAGCGAAGCCTCCTGAATTCGCAGATTAAAACTTTCTAGCAAACGATAATCGGCTGCTACCAGATTGCCGGTTTCAAGGAGAACGATATCACCGGGCACCAGTTGACGAGCAGAGATTTCTTGCACTCGCTGATCCCGCCGCACTTTAACGGTGGACACAGCTAGCTTTTTGAGCGCCGCGATCGCCTGTCTGGCTTGATATTCTTGCCGCACACCCAAAATGGCGTTAAACGCAACGATGGCAAAAATTGCGATCGCATTGGTGTAATCGCGCAACGCTATGGAAATCAGCGCGGCTACAATTAACACCACAACCATAGTGGCTGTCAATTGCTTCCACAGAATTTGGCAGAGACTTTCTCCTGGCTGTTCTGTCAATTTGTTCAAGCCATATTGCTTCAACCGGTGCGTCACCTCTGACTGACTTAACCCGTTCGCAATAGTTGTTTCTAGTTGTTGTAAGACTTCAGTTGAGTCCACCTGATACCAGTCACTCATACTTCCACCATCGGCTGCTTGCGAAAAGATCAGGGTTCAACGATGTCATACACGAGACTTCAATTCAATCACTCCCGACTACTAACACCATCCGTCATTCGTCCACACATCTCACTAGGATGAATACGATAAAGCGCCATGACCTCCGCCCGCCCCCAAGCATCAATCCAAGTTCGATTAATCGCAGGCGACAGAGTTGGATTTTGACCTTTGACCAACTGCATGATGCGATCGATATCGTGCTGCTCGGTGATGTGTTCCGCTTGACCTGTCACCGTAATGCTGCGCCAATGCTCAAAATCGTGGACTTCTTCCACTTGCAAACAGACTTCTGGATTCGTATCCATATACTGAGTCTTCATCCCAACTGTGGTGAAGATGTAGAGGTCTGGATCGTCAAAATAATAGTGCATGGGCACGACATAGGGATGCCCATCCAGGGCACAACCCAAGTGCCCATGTCCCACTTTCCGTAAGAGATCATGCATCTCTTTTGTATTCATTTCATCAATATCTAACACAAACATTCTCCCAAATTCAGATTGAATAGCAGTCCCACAGTGTTTGATTTGAGACTTGCTTGCCTGAGCCAAGCTAATAACTATGGCACCTAACTATTGAGTGTGACGGGGAGGTGTTTGATTTCTTAGATGAATTGATTAAAAAGGATACAAAACGCAGGTAAAAATTGTGTTGCTTACAAAACTCTAACTAAGAAATTTGCAGCAGAGAACCTCAAATCGTTAGTGAAACAACGAGCTAATCCTAGAACGTAAGCGATGCTCCAAACAAACTTGAGATGGCAATACCTCTTAGCTACCACGAATTGAAGGGGCGATCGCCAATGCCTTTGCCCCATCCTGCATTGCTGTAATTTCTGCATCTGTCCAAAGACGAGTAGATTGGCAATGATGAGCAACGAGCAAACCCCATAGTCCTTTAGGAATCAACACTGGCACAACTAAATTGGCACGTACCTTCAAGTCGCGAAGAAAATTGCGGTGACACTCTGTGATCGGCTCAGTTTCGATATCTGCGATCGCCCGTATTCGCCCTTCTAAGTAAAGAGCCGCATATTCGTCGTTAAAACATTCATCCGATCCAGTTGACCCCAAAATGGAGAATTGGGGATCGCTGAGAGCTTCAAAGGTCACCTGCCCTTTCCATTGACGGTAAAAGTAGTACAAAACCACCCGATCAACGCTTAACTTTTGTTGTAGATCGCCCGCGATTTGCCCAACTAGATGATCTCGCTCAAGAGTTATAGAAAGGCGTGTAAGTACCCGTTGTAATTGAGGATCTCCCTGTAAGGATAAATCAGGGTTGAGTTCGTCCGGAAAGGAAATAGGCACAAGCCAAACTACTATATTGCTAGCATTACCGTTACTTATTCTAAGTGCTTGGGCAAAGAATAGAGTGGATGGAAGATCCGCCTGTAAAAATTCAATCCCCTTGCCATTCTCGATCTTCCAATTCTTTCTGCGGTAACAGCAACGTCGCCTCAATTTCTTGCCGGATTGCGGCTGTCACCTCGCAGTTGCTGTTCAAACAATCGATCAGGAGTTGATTGGCATCATAGTAGCGTTGTAGCACTTGCTGTTGCTCAGATGTAAACTGCCAGGGGTGATGGATATCGCGGTAACGGGATATCGTGTCTCGCACCTGTACTATCCAATCTGAATAATTGTCCTGCCACCAAGCCTGAAGGCGCTCCCGGTTTTGACTCCAAGGGGGCAATTGCTCTTTCAATTGCTGAAGAGACTTATAAAATCCAGCATCCAGAACCATCACCAGGATATTATTGAGCGCCTCGCTACAGGCATTGACATAGGCAAAATCCTGACTATGGTTGTCGGAAAACTCTAGCAGCAAGTTTTCCAATGCTGCGTCTAACACCATCCCCTGATCTAGCGTGCTGGCTAAGGCAAAATGAGATGCCGTATTCGGGCTTTTGGCAAGAGCCAGGTAAAATGCTCGCCTGGTAGCCTCTTTGGTTTCATCTGGAATCTGCTGAGATTTACGGCTTGCCCACACCAAAAATTCTTGTAGATAGGGATCTTGAGCGACCAATGCATCAATTTGTTGCTTCATCAACTGCACCAGCGAATCGGCACTGCGTAACATCGCAGCCGTTAACAAAAACACTTCGCGCCAGTGTGGGTCAGTGATGTGGCTGACCAAACCGCCCAGAGTTTGCTCTAATGCTTGCAGATTATGGCTAGCGACAATTTTTCGTGCTGTGAAGTATTCTTGAAATGCCAGATAGGAAAACGAAAAAATGCCTCGCGCTCGTTCTATGAGGAGTCCGTGCTGTGCCTCGATCGCGTTCAACATGGCTTCGCTTTCAAGTTGCAGTTCTTCGGTTTCCAAAGTCGCACCGGGCAAATTTCGCAAATAATCCCCAATGTATTGCTCGATCGTGCGTTGGTCAAAGAAGTACTGCCCCTGCTCAAAGGTCACGGATGCAAGCTGACTCAGTAGTCTCAACTTTTGGGGCAATAAAAAACCCCGGTAAATTTCATCCCGTTCCACTCCTTTCGCTTCATCCCATTGCCCCAGCAGCAAATCCAACCCTTGCTTATAAAACTCACTCCGCTTACTCGGAAATTTCTTCTGCCCATGAAACACCCAGCAAGCCAGATGCAGGAACAGCGGTGTCACCACCAGTTGACGGAACTGCCAGTTTTCCGGTAAATCCAACTTTTGAATAAACTGAGTCGCCTGCTCATGCCCTGCTTGAACCGTTGTTTTTGTCAAAGCAACAAACCACTTCTGTGCAAAGGTGGCGATTTGGGCTTGCGTAAAGGGCGCAACTTCTACATCAGTGAAGCCCCGCAGCCGCAGCTTTTGAGCAGCAGTGCGGCAGGACACGACAAATCGGTTTTTGTAATATTTATCTGAAAATTTACGAATTTCTTTGAGTACGGTGGTGCTGTCCTGGTTTAGGACTTCATCTATGCCATCCATCAAAAGCAGAACACGCCCCGCTTGCAGCAACGTTTCAAGCACCGCAACGTTGGAAATTCCAGAGGTCAGAAACACCTGATGTATCGTGTTGAAAAGGCTTAATTCGCCACCACGCCGGGATTCTTCTGCAAACTCTCTTAATAGAATAAAAATCGGCACTTGATCCGTGGCAAACTCACCCCGGTTGCACTGAAGAGCGAGGTGTTGTAAAAAAGTCGTTTTGCCAACTCCCGGTTTACCCAAAACTCTTAGCTTAGAATAAGTCTCAACAGCCTGCATTCCCGGTATTTGCTGCTGCTCAACTGCTCCCAAACCTACCCGATTAAATTCAGAAGGTGATAGGTTCTGTAGATCCGCAATCTCTAACCGCTGTTGACTAGCAATTTCCTCCAAAATATTGACATCCACATAGATATCATCCAGGCTGACTGGGCGGTTGATATCTGGTAGCTGTAAGATACCGCACTGGTTTTGAATGGTGTCATGATGGGACGCTCGCACCCGTTGTACCAGTGTATCTATGTTCTCTAGAATGGATGTATCAACTATTTCGCCTGGTTCACGAAAGTCTGCGGGTGGATCAAGGGCAGTCTCTCGCCAATCTAAATCAAGGATTGAACAAACCGCTAAGAAAATTTGACGATCAACGGGTTGCCCCGTAAAAAATCGCCAGATCGGCTGACGGGTCTTTAAGTTTACCTCTCCTGCAAGGTTTTCCTGCGTCCACCCCTTCAAGGCAAAGGCACGTTTAGCCCGTTGAATACCAGCAGGAGATGCCCGGAGCGATCGCTTGACCATACAATAAAAAGCTCATATGAAGACTTAGACTTAATTTTTTATGGAAATCAAACATTTTATGGATGATTCTATGATAACCGCTTTTCACTTTCACAAAATCATACAGAGTTTAAAGAAGCTGTTTTAACCACTCGCAAGCTTGAAATGAAATCAAACATCTTTACAGTGAAAGCAGCCTCAACATGCTTAGAGGAAAACTCTTAAACATAGATTTCAGTGTTACTGGGGATTTTATTGATGATGAAGCGTTTTATTTTAAGTAGAGAGGCAAAAATAAACTTTGTTATGCCAAGATTAGAGAGCAGCTTACTTTGAACTCTCTTTGCCAATGGCTCGTCCTCGGCTTTAAGTCGTTTTGAACGCAGAAGAAGATCGCACTTTGCTGGAACTTAGAACCGCTACTCGCGTTTCCCAACGCACCAAAGACCGTGCTGAAGTGCTACGACTTAGCCATCGAGGATGGACGACACAGAAGATCGCCCAGTATT
>DATNPS010000312.1:0-10375 GCA_036703095.1 Crinalium sp.
AGGCTTTTGTCACCGTTGGCCACCAGAGTTCAGTCTGGCGTTAAAATAACGTGAATTCGACGAATGAGCTTTTGGGGGAGTGACGTGACACGCACGCAAAATCGGGCTATCGAATTCACGTTAAAATAGCAGGATCGATCGCCTCATTTTGACAGCGATCGTAAATCCGACGATAGTACGGTAGCAACGTTTGCACCGTTGATTCTGATGTTTCTAATGAGGGTAAAAGCTGTTGATGGGTAGCGATAATATCTTGAATTAACGCCGCTTCATCCACCTGCGTTAACTGTCCATCGCGCATCACATCCACACCATCTACCACCACCAGTTCAACGGATGCTCCCGTTTCAGCGTACACCAGTTGTCGTAGTGGATTGTTTAACGGCACGAACGGCATTTTGGTCAGTCGGTAGCCCACCAAATCCGCACAAAAGCCTGGTTTGAGCTGTCCCAATTCCCCTTGCCGACCAAAGGCTTTGGCTCCACCTTCTGTCGCAAATGCAAATGCGGTTTCAGCCGAAATCCATTCCTCCGGAGGGCGTTTGGGGGATTTATTCAAAAGCGCGGTTGCCTGCACCACAGAGAGCATATTCAAACTGTCTCTAGAACCACAGCCATCACTCGCTAAAGCCACATTCACACCTGCCTCTACAAACGCCTGGACGGGCATCTGACCACTTCCGAGTTTGCAGTTAGAGAGAGGATTATAAACAACGCTCGTTCCCGATTTAGCCAATAAATCAATATCCCGTGGCGTCAGCCACACGCAGTGCTGCAACGCTAATCGAGACGATAGAACATTAAGCTGCGCTAAATGTTCAACCATAGAAGCGTTGTAAAATAATCGTCCTGTAACCGCTTGCAGGCGCGTTTCCAGCACATGCATCATCATCGGCAGAGAATATTGATTCGCCAGTTGAGCAACCTGAATCAAGAAGGAATCGCTGCATCGCTGTGGTGCTGACGGAGCCACAATAAATCCAACTCGATGCTGATCGGGATGATGGGACTGAGAAAATTTCTGTACGAGATCCAGAAGATGTTGTGATTCTGGCGGAGATTGAGCGTTAAGCTGCGATCGCACCTCTAGCGGCATCTCATCATCCACAAACGGCACCGATCGATAAAAGGGGCGATCGAATAAGCTAATGCTCACCAGTGCCCGTAATCCAATATCCTGATAGGCGCGAAAAACAGCTTCAATGCAATCCACTGAAAAGTGCGGGGCATGATTAACATCATCTACCACAAATGTAGTTCCGGTTCGCAAAGCTTCGATTGCACCAATCATCGTTCGCAAATACACCTGTTCAGGCGTTAGCGGTGGAGGAGCGATCGGAGGTCGAACAAAGTGCATCCACAGTTCTAACGGCAAATTGTCAAATCTGCCTTTGTGAAAATGTTCGTGAGAATGAAAGTGTCCATTAATCAGGCCAGGAGCCAGCAGTAAGCCTGTTGCATCAATGATCCGAGTTTCAGGCGTTGCGTCTAAGTTTTTTCCAACCGCAACAATTTTGCCACTCTGAATCAGAATATCGGTATCAACAGCAGGTGGCTCATATGCGTTTATCAGAACCAATCCATGTTGAATTAGCAGAGATGAATGATCAGACATCGTGGAGCATATCAACAAATGTTTAGTGTCGTAAGGGCATTTCGCGAAACGCCCTTACAGCTATTCTCGTCCCCAGGTTTCACCTGGGGATGCATTCTATGAGGCTTTGCCTCATCAAAAGGAAAGAGGCAAAGCCTCTGAAATGGCATTACAAGGCAAAGCCTTGTAACGAGAAAATGAGAAAATGAGTACAGCTTTAAAATACGCCGTTGATATAAGGTTTTTGAGGCTCAGGAATGCGTTTAATTTTAGAGGGTGCAATCACTAGCGTTGGATAATTTCTGACAGGCACGGACGTGAATTGACCTTGAATATGAAGCCATGTGTTTGTCTCAAATTGAGCGGCATTCACCGTATGAATCACAAGCCCCAGGGAAACTGTGTCCGCCAAACAACAGCGAATGACATGACGCGCTAAGGTAAATTGATCGTCAGGCGTATTGGGTGGACGATGCACAAATCCAATCAGATCGACAGACTCTCCCGGAAATACATCTAACGGTTCACGCACAGACGAAATTAACCGTCGCCATTGCAGCAAATTCCGCTTTAAGGGATCAGGTTCCTCTCCTGCCGGATCAGCATAACGCCATACATCAATGCCCGAATCATCGGTGATAGAAGATTCAGCCGATGCGCTTTTGAGGACTCGATCCGTTAACGATTGAAAAAGCTTAAATGGTTTCAACATGGGAGCGATCGCCCTTATTTAATGCGCGTATCCAACATTTCGGCTAACTCTTGCTCTGCGAAAGCTTTGGTCACTTCGGAACGCAAATGTTCGACAAACATGGTTCGATGTCGTTCAAATTCTGGACTAATCACGTCACGCGGACGGGACATAGGAATATCCACACTTTGCAACAGTCGCCCTGGACGAGCGGTGAGAATAATCACGCGATCGGCCAAATAAACCGCTTCATCAATGTGATGCGTCACAAATACCACCGTTTTACCCGACCCTTCCCAAATATCCAGCAAAAACTTCTGCATGTTGTAGCGCGTTTGCACATCCAGAGCCGCAAACGGTTCATCCATCAAGATAATATCGGCTCCCAGACACAGCGCACGGGCAATACAGGCACGCTGCTGCATTCCGCCGGATAGCTGGTGAGGGTATTTATTCGCGAAGTGACGCAATCCGACTTGTGCCAAAAACTGCTCGGCTCGCTGATAGCGATCCTTTTTATTCAACCCCTTCAGCGTTAACCCAAAGGCCACGTTATCAATCAGCGAAAGCCAGGGCAACAGTGACGGTTGCTGGAAAATCAGAGAGCGATCGGGATTCGGGCCAGTAATCGGTTCGCCATGATGCAAAATGACACCGGAGGTTGGCATTTCCAGGCCAGCCATCATACCGAGCAGCGTGCTTTTACCACAACCGCTAGGCCCAATAATCACGACAAATTCACCCGCTTTCACGGAAAAGCTAACGTCTTCCAAAGCGACTAATTCGTCTGACATCCCAACGTCCCAGCTTTTTGTGACGTTTTGACACTCAATTACAGCCACATTACCTCCTCCGTTTCAATCCCAAACACGCTTGAGTAGGGTGAGCAAGACCCACGCTAAAAATTAAATTTGAGCATTACTTTTCCACCACAGGACACGCTTTTGAATTTGAGCAAATCCGGCATCCAGCAAATAACCAATCACACCAATCATCGCCATCCCTAAAAACATCAGTTTGGCATTAAACATTTGCCGTCCGACCATTACGATCGCCCCCAATCCCGTATTTACTCCCACCATTTCAGCCGCCAACACCGCCATCCAGGCACCAAACAAATTCATCCGCAAAATCACAAATAAATCAGGAATAATGGCAGGAATGATAATGTGGCGCAACACCTGAAATCGCGTGGCTCCCAGCACCCGAGCCGTGTTGATATAGGTTTGATCTACTTTATCGATACTGTTAACGGTCGCCAAACTGAGAATAAAGAAAATGCCGATGAACACCACAAAAATAGCAGCCCCATCCCCGATGCCAAACGCCAGGATCGCGAGTGGAATCCAGGCAACCGGGGCGATCGGAGCCAGTAACGTAACAACGGGCAAAGTGAGATTGCCAAAAATTTTGAAGTAAGCCGCTAGCGAACCAAAAGTAATGGCCGCAACAAATCCGAGCGATAATCCAATTAAGACTCGTTTGAGGGTAGCGACGATCGCCGTTAACGCTACAAAGTTTGCTCCTGTGCGCTCCACACCGATCTTGGGCATCAAGAACTGCTGCTGATTTGCAATTTCGGCCAGAAATTGATGGGGTGGCGGCAGAATCAGTGTATTCACTTTGCCAAGCGCCGCCAGCAGTTCCCAAATTCCAACAAATAGGCCAATCGACAAAACCCACCATCCCACTCCGATCGCAGCACTCTTGAGCCAGTGTTGCCTGGAGCGAGACTTGCGTTTTGATGGAGCAGGAGGAGATTTCTGGGGATCGGATTTCACAGGTGTAGGCAGCATACAACGTCACAGGAGAGAATCGAGCAAAAACCATTTCTAAAAAATACTTGTTACCAAGCGATCGCTTGGTAACAAGGTACACGAGTAACCTAACCCTCTCAAATCACACCTGTGCTTTCACCTTGACTCGATTCCATAAATCAGGGCTTTCTTGAATCACCTGCTCTAGCAACGTGAAGTTGACGAAATTATCATCGGGTTTCTTGTTGATGTAATTTAACGCCAGCATACTCTCAGCACGAGAATACATAAAGTCACGCTTGTCACGAATATCGACTCCAGGAGGCTGAGCCTGAGCCGCTTTCAGCAAACTTGCCAAATCCGTTTTATAGTACTTGTCAACTGTAGTTTTGGCAGCATCTTCAAAGTCATTCTCGATGTCGTATTCAGCTTCAAAGAAGGTGCGAATGACATTTTTCACCACTTCCGGTTCTTTCTCAATCAGCTCCTTCCGTGCGGCTACAACACAGTCAGGATACCCCTGACCGTAAATGTCCGTTCCGTCACCCAAAATATTACCGTTGGTTGAGTCTTTTGCTTTCGTAGCGTAGGGTTCAATACTGCTGATGGAATCGACCTGACCTGCCAGATACGCATTGAGCATTTCGGTTGAATCACCGAAATAGACCATGTTCACGTCTTGATAGCTCATGTTGTTTTTCTTCAGGTAGTCATACACGATGATGTCCAGCGTGTCGGCCTGAAAGGTTCCCACCTTTTTCCCTTTCAAATCCTGGAAGCTTTTGATGTCCGGTCTGGCCACCATAATCAATCCCTGAATGCCGCTTCCGGCAACGACCTGGAAGGATGCCCCTTGAGTATAGGCGGCGATCGCATTGGTAAACGGAATTACCGCCATTTCCACCTGACCTGTAGCCAACTGTGCCGCGATATCCGCATTCAGGGGTGTTAACGCGGTTGAACCGCTAAACCCATATTTTTCAAACAACCGCTTTTCAGAGGCATAAAACAGCGGCATATTGCACAACCCGCTGCCGTGCGAAAACTTGATCGCGCGAGCGGTCGCAGGACTAGAACTACCGCTAGAAGCTGTTTCAGTGCTGGTACAGGCATTCAGCAGGGCAGGCGTAAAAGCAGCCGCTAACCCCAACTTTAAGAAATGCCGACGTCCGGTTCGTTGAATACCGAAGGTTAGGTTGCGGATTGAATCCAGCATATGTTGATCTCCCACCATTAAACTTCAAAAAAGAATGAAAAGACAAACCAATCGATACAAGCTAAATCAACTTAATGACGACAACTTTGACAATAGAAGGGATCACACTGATGATGATCCAACCAGCCGTCATAGAATTTTTTGACATACGGAAAGACTTCTCGCGCCAGCACTCGCCGCCGTTCTTCTGCCTCTGTGCGAGGTGCTTTGAGCAAACCAGCTAATTCTGCTAAAGCAGCCTCTTTGTCCACCTTCGTAAATTTGCCATTTTGATAGATCACTTCACCTTCAACCATCACGGCATCCACCCCTGCTGTGCGGCTACGATGAATCACCGCATCCACAACCGAAATGTCTTCATCTAGATAGGGATAGGCAATATGATTCCAATCCATCAAGACAATATCGGCAGATTTACCCACTTCTAACGAACCGATTTCTTTAGCAAATCCCGTTGTTTTAGCACCATGCTCCGTCGCCATCTGAAAGACTTGCGGTGAAGTGGGCACCAGTTCATCCATGCCGGGAACGCGATGCAGTTTCAACACCAATCGCATTTCCTGGAGCATATCGCGATCGTCGTTAATGCCTGCCTCATCCAACCCCATCCCAACCACAATTCCCTTCTTTGAATAGTAGTTGAGCGGCGCGATCCCGCTTTGCAGACGCAAGTTAGAGCTGGCATTATGGCAAATCATCGTGCCCGTTTCTGCCACCAGATCAATATCGTCTTCGGTTAACCAAACGCCATGCCCAAGGGTGAGATGCGGCCCTAACATGCCCATATCCTGCAAGTGCTGAACAGCCGTTTTTCCAGAACGACGATACGCATATTCCTTCTGATAGGCTGTTTCCAGCAAATGCATGTGCATTCCGACTTGATATTTCGTCGCATAGGTCTGCAACGCTTCTAATGCTGAATCAGAGCACCAGTGCAGGTTTGCAGGTGCAAGCTGAATGCGAATTCGCCCGCCTTCGTTGCGATCCCACTTGTGCCAGAGTTCTTCGAAGAAACTCAAATAATCATTGAGCGGAACTTCCTGATTCTTCAAAATTTCCGCTATTTCAGGCGCAATGTGAGGCGGAAGCTTTTTGACAAACTCTTCGTTTTGTTCGTAGACAAAGTGGTTTTGATCCCGCACCGCAAAGCAGTAAGACGCCCGCATTCCCAGATCTTGATAGGCTCTGAGCACATCATTCGCGACGCCCAACCAGGAAGCTGCGGGGCCAGATCGCCATCCGTGAATGTGTTGGACAGTTGTGATCCCCGACTCCACCATTTCAAATGCGGAATACAGTGTGTCGAGATATAAATCGACATCTCTGGCCGCCAATCGACTGGCGAACCAGAGTTCTAGCGGATAATCGGGTGAGCCGAGCTGAAATGGCGTCAGTCCGACGTGATGATGACAGTTGACAAATCCCGGTAAAACAACATGTTCGGCTGAACCGAGCACTTGATCGGGCTGATACTTCCCCAACAAATCGTCATAGCTGCCCATTTCAACAATTTGACCGTCCTGTTGAAATACAGCACCGTTCTCAATTACATCTACGCTGTTGCGATCGATCGCTTTACAAATGACATATTTGCCACGAATGAGAGATGAGGACATACGCTCTTTAGATGAATGCACGACGTGCGGCAAGCTAAACTCTTCCCTCGTAACTGCGGTTGTGAACCAGAGTGTGCGGGGGCGATCGCCCAACGTGCCGATTGAGTGAAACAGGCTGCTGGCTTAACCAACATCCTGTGTAAGCCCTCAAGCGTTAAATGAATTCGTAAATCAAAAACCTGGCTATATGAGATTAGCAGGTAGGCTTGAAAGGCTTCAGGGTTCCTGCGCTAGTGCTTCATCAGCACCTCACCTAAAGGCTTTAGCCACGCCAAGCTAAGCCACTTGAATGGTAGATATGGTAAATGCTTCATGCAAGAGAAAATGTATCATAGAGGACTTTTTGATGACTTGCTGGTGTTAGGTACTGGGTGTCTGCCCAATTCATGCCATTGGGGGATGGTGGATTGGGTAATTGTCGATGATAGTCAGATCAGATGTTTTAAGACGATTCTGCACATGAAGCTCACTGCTTGCCGCTAATCCAACACATCGTTTAACGATTCCACGTTCTAATTCTTGCGGAATTAGACCCAAAGCTTTCATGATTAGCGGCCTCCGTTTGTTTGTTTATCAGTCCCACGCTACAGAGGACTGAGCACACCGGAATGGGGGAGTAGTGTATGCAGAATAGATCCGTGTTACATGCCAGCCACTTGGCATATGAACCGAGTACGGTTACATCGCTGTTTAGCGACGTGAGTCTGGAGATCAGTGCAGGCGATCGCATCGGTCTAGTCGGACGCAACGGAATCGGTAAATCCACATTATTGCAACTGCTGGCGGGACATCTGACACCCACAGCGGGCAACATTCATAGAACAGGTACCGTTCACTATTTACCGCAAGTGAGTCTGCTGCAACAGCAGTTCCAGTACGCAACCGTGCTTGATCTACTCACAAACACATCCGATGAATGGTGGGGCATTACCGATCGGCTTGAAGAACAATTTGAGACTCAACTTGATCTGACCCAACCGCTCCGTTGCCTCAGCGGAGGTGAGTTGACCCGCTTGCTGTTGGCGATCGCATTTTTTCACCAACCCGATGTATTGCTGTTAGATGAGCCAACCAATCATCTAGATTTTCTGGCGTTAAACCAGTTGAAACGGTGCTTACATGAATTTACAGGTGCATTTGTGATTGTTTCACACAAGCCTTTTTTTCTAGATCAAGTTGTCAATACGGTTTGGGAACTCACATCTGATGGATTAATATCCTATGGTGGCAATTACTCTTTCTATCAAGATCAAAAACAGATCGAACAGCACACTCGTTTACGTGCCCATGAAGCCGCTCGTAAAGCATTAAAACGAGCCAAAGAAACCCTTCAGAACGAGGAAAAACGAGCCGCGCGATCGCGTCGTGAAGGACGACGGCAGGCGCTAGATGGCAGTATGGGCAAAGCCGCTCAACATTATTTTGCTAATCGCGCCTCCGCCAGTGCCGCAACCGCAAGTCAAAATCATCAAATGGCATTAGCAACCGCCAAGCAAACCTTCGAAAACACTAAACTGTATGTTCCTAAAGCAACGCAAGTCATCTTGCAGGAAACAAGCCGCAAACGCAAAACGCTAGTTGATCTTCACAATGCTCGTTTAATGCGAGGCGATTGCTGTTTGATTAGATCAATCTCCATGCATCTTGCGGTGGGCGATCGCATCACCATTGCCGGAGCAAATGGTTCCGGAAAATCGAGTTTGATGGAAGCCATTCTGAACCCTGCGAACGAGCCATCTTCCGCATATTTGGAGGGTGACATTATCCAAATTTCACCCTCCATGCGAACGGTTTATCTGGATCAATCCTATGCGCTAATCGATCGCCACAAAAGCATCTTAGAAAATATGCAGTGCATAAATCCCACGTTGAACTATCGTTTGCTGCGACAGCAGTTGGGACATTTTTTATTCTCTGACGATACGCTGCATCAATCTGCATCCACATTAAGTGGGGGTGAACTGGCGCGATTGGCGATCGCCCTCATCAGCATTTCCGATCTCGATCTATTGGTGCTGGACGAACCGACCAACAATATTGATACAGACACGGTTCATCAAATGATTGAAGGACTCAATACCTTTCAAGGAGCAGTACTAGTTATCTCTCATGATCTCAATTTCTTAAGTCAGATTGGAATCACTCAAGCGTTCAAACTAGAACAGGGAAAGTTTCACGAAATGCTTCATCAACCAAATCAATCTGACGCATTTTGGGATGAGTTGCTTCATGTCCCATAAATCGAATTTTTCTACACAGCACTCTTAATCAAAGACTATATTTCAGATCTTGCCTCATTTGCAGGAGCACTTCGCGCTCCTGCAAATCCGCTTACTGAAAAAGGTGCAGGATTTAAGATATCGTTTTACTGGAAATCTAAAACTAGCCAGTGAAGTTAAGTAGATGGACATAATTAAACGTGGTTAAGCTAGAGATTTAGAAGTGTGTTTGCGACTCTTCCTAGCATGGAATCTGAAGCGTTTCACTCTACATCCAGTTGTCTCTCCTCTAGAACGCACGCTTGCAATCACTGCCATGGCTAAATCATATTCATCCTCAAACATCCGTCCTCGAATCTGATGCGCTTTAATCTGATGCCACTCCCCCTCAATTGGATTCAACTCTGAACTGTAGCGGGGCAGATAAAAGAGGTATAACCCTTTGTCCTGCCAATCTGGAATGCGTTGCTGTACTGCTTGACTGGTATGAATCCGGGCATTGTCTTGAGCAATCACGGTGATTTTGCCAGTGCGCTTGAACAACCGGTGCGCTTGTTTGGCTTGCTCATCGATGAAGCGAATGTAAGTTGCACTCGTGATACTTCCAACCACTAAGCCGTAGGTGAAGCTGCAACCAGGCTCCCACACGCCAATCACGTTGACCCGTCTGCCATGCCTTAGCGTCTGCTCCTGCCGCTTCTGGGTACCGACTAAAGACCAACTGTAGCTGACAGGACTCCAACAATCAAAGCCTGATTCATCCAGGTATTTCAACTTCAAATGCCCCTCCCATGCGGCTTGCTGCAACACGTTCAAGTCGGCTTGTTTGAGTTGTTTCTCTAGGGGGTCTTGTAGACTTCGGTGGCTGTGTCGAGTTCGCTTCCAGCGGTAGCCCTTTTTTTAAGAATCCGCCGTAGTTGCCGTGGACTCAAGCTGACTTGTCGTTCTTGCTGCAACTGATGCACCAATTGCTGTGCGTTGTGGGTTTGAGTCTCCTGTTGCAACGATTGTTCTAAGTGCACTATATCGGCTTCCTGCCACTTGCGACGCCGCCCCGGACGAGGAGCATCCCACAATCCTCCTAAGCCTTGGTTTCTCCAGCGGTAGATGGTTTCACGTACCGTCTCTATTCGCCAGTCAAAATACTGGGCGATCTTCTGTGTCGTCCATCCTCGATGGCTAAGTCGTAGCACTTCAGCACGGTCTTTGGTGCGTTGGGAAACGCGAGTAGCGGTTCTAAGTTCCAGCAAAGTGCGATCTTCTTCTGCGTTCAAAACGACTT
>DATNPS010000316.1:0-7051 GCA_036703095.1 Crinalium sp.
TATACTCAGACCAGTTGCGGATGCGGTAGCTCATTGCTGTGATGGATTGTTGGTGGTACTTCAACCCTATCACGTCCCATCCGCAACCCCTTCATGCAACAAAGCCCATGAAACGCTGAAAAATCAGAGCATTCGAGATCCGTTGACGGGGTTGTTTAACCGACGATACATGGAGGAATCGATAGAACGAGAGGTTCGTCGTGCAGAGCGAAGCGATCAGTGTTTGGGCATCATTATGCTGGATGTAGATTACTTCAAACGGTTCAACGATACCTTTGGACATGAAGCCGGAGATGTCGTATTGCGTGAACTGGGCCAATTTTTGCGAAGTACAATTCGCAGTTCGGATATTGGCTGTCGCTATGGAGGTGAAGAATTTATGCTGCTGCTGCCAGAAGCATCTCTGGATGTGACGCATCAACGGGCGGAACTACTTCGCAATGGCATGAAGCATCTCATGCTAGAGTATCGTCGTCAAGCGCTGGGCGTAGTGACATTGTCATTGGGAGTGGCAAGTTTTCCCCACCACGGAAATACCGCAGAAGCTGTGATTAGAGCCGCAGATGCGGCCCTATATCAAGCTAAACATCAGGGGCGCGATCGCGCTGTGATTGCAGAGTAGCGTTTAGCATCAACGGAGTTGGATGCCTAGTGACGCCACGATCCTTATGGGTAGCCATTTTACGCCATTGCCGCCACCTGTCGAGCGGCAGCAATGGCGCTATCGAATTCATGTGACTAAGGCAAACAGGCGACGTTGAGTAATTTGAGAAATTTCTGATAGTGCCTGCTGGATTTCGGTATCAAAGGAATTATTTAGACGTTGCCTAAATGCTTCTAAAATACTGTCTTTCGTGTGATTTTTCACGGCAATAATAAAGGGAAACCCAAACTGGTCTTTATACGTTTGATTGAGCTGCTGAAAGCGCTGATATTCTTCAGGCGTTAAGCGATCTAAGCCTGCATCGGTTTGCTCTTGCACCGATGCTTCAGCCATTTTGGCTTTGCTGCCCAGGTCGGGATGTGCTCGAATAAAGATGAGCTGGTGTTCCTGATCCATTTCATTCACGACCTTTAGCATTTGCTGATGCAAATGGGGGGCATCAGAAAAGGGACGGCGTTCCCAAGCTTGACGGGCGATCGCGGGGGTTTCCTCAAATATCTTGCCAAACGCTTCAACAAACGCTTCCTGGCTCATCTGGTTAATCTCATCAATCGAATAGGGCATAGGTTATGAATCACACTGGTTGATTACTGGTTAATCAAATATTGCGCAACAACCTCTCATGATGCAAATTAATAAGTAGGTAGGCACAATTAAACATTAGATAGAAAAACCGGGAGAGTGCCCCTCCGGGGCACTCTCCCGGTTTTCTGGGTTTGGTTTAATTAGGCTTGCCTACTTAGCAAGGCAAGTTCATCTGCGGTGAGCTTGCCTTGCCATAGATTGCAGATTTGGCATACTCGTCAGGCGTGTCAAATCCGCAGCGGGTTCAAAATGAGAATTGCTGAGAATCGCGAAGTGACGTCAAAAGTGTGTATCTTTCTACTATTAGAGCGATCGCAGTTCGATACACTGCAAACGCTGAGGTTAGAGAATGTATGGACGGACTACGTGTCATTATTATTGGTGCGGGGATTGGTGGTCTAACGGCTGGAATCGCCCTAAGTAAAGCAGGATATGAGGTTGAAATCTATGAACGGGTGAGCGAGCTACGCCCAATGGGGGCTGGGATTTCTCTCTGGTCTAACGGCGTGAAAGTCCTCAACTTTTTAGGGTTGGGTAAACAAATAGCGGCGGTTGGTGGCTACATGAATCGGATGCAATACCTCAACTGCAAGGGGGAACTGCTAAACGATATTGATTTGCAACTCTTAGTTGACCAGGTCGGACAGCGACCGTTTCCAGTCGCTCGTGCTGACTTGCAGCACCTATTACTTCATGCGTTTCCTGGGAAAATCCATCTCAATTCCAGGTGCATTGGAGTTGAGCAGACTGTCCATAGTGCCACAGCCATTTTTGAAGATGGGCGAACGGCAACCGCAGACCTGATCATTGGAGCCGATGGGGTACGCTCAACCATCCGCGAATATGTCCTGGGAGAACCCACCACTCCACGCTATGCGGGATACGTTAACTGCAATGGGTTGGTGCCCGTGAGTGATGGTCTGGCGGATAAAAACACCTGGGTCATTTATGTCGGCGAACACAAGCGGGCCTCCATGATGCCCGTGGGGGGCGATCGCTTCTACTTCTTCTTTGATCTGCCCTTGCCCGAAGACGCCCTGCCGCATCCAGATGGAATTCGAGCAGAACTGTTAGAAACCTTTCAGGGCTGGTGTAACCCCGTTCAAACTCTGATCCAAACGCTCGACCCCGATAAAACGAATCGACTACCCATCCGCGATGTTGGGCCATTAGATACCTTTGTGCGGGGGCGAATTGCCTTGCTGGGCGATGCGGCTCACACCACCACTCCAGATCTGGGGCAAGGAGGATGTCAGGCATTGGAAGACGCCATTGTGCTCAGCCGCTATCTCATGACCACAACCATTGGTGTAGAGGATGCTCTAAAGCGGTATGAAGCGGAGCGAACGGCTCGTACTCGTGGCATTGTTTTAAAGGCCCGCCAACGAACTGACGAAATTCACGGCAAAGATCCTGCTGTGACTCAACAATGGTATGAACAGCTTAGAGCAGAATCTCCAGAAGCCGTGACGGGGGCGATCGCCAAAACTATTTTAGCTGGCCCTTTACACTAGCGGCATGAGGTATTGAATAGCCTCGCTGCGCCGCCCAAACTTGCACCATTTGCAGGAGCACTCCGCACTCCTGCAAATGGTGCAAGATTTGAGTTAACGTGAATTCGATGAACGGGCATTTGAAGGTGTTACGTGACGCACGACACCCCAAAAATCAGTTTTTTGGGTGTCGTGCGTCACGCAAAATAGGCTATCGAATTCACGTTTGGTTAGGATATTGAAATTTAAAGGGAGAACGGGACTGCGCTCCCAGCCAGGAATTCCACCCCTGCCAACCCATCTTAATCGAATGGCTATGGCTATAGCTCCCGAATGTCCATTTGTTTAATCAACTCCTCTTCAAACCTGTAGAGATGCTGAACGATTTGATCCACAATGACATTTCCAGCTAAATCACGCACCACTTGATGGACATCCACCACCACTCGTTGCTGTTCATCCAGTTGAAATTTTTGTGGTTCGACCTGTGGATTGAGTAATGTCCATTGATGCGTCCAATACTCACGCACTGCTTCATGCCCATAAACGTATCCACCATCCATGCCGTTTGCCCACTGCACATCCGGATGCATCACAGCAAGAACAGAGCTGATATTCCGCTGATTAAAATCGGCATAGGCTTGCTGGAGTAAGTCTTGATGCAGGTTTGTCATACGTTGATATTCCAGTCCTGTTCTTTTCAAATTGCGCGATGATGGCTCTACTCTTTTTAAGAGGATTTTTGAAACGTCTAATTGATTACCCGATCGCTGTAGGGGCGTGACACTCGGTAGTGATATCTCAGTCATCATAGAGAATTGTTGCCCGAATGCTGCGCCCTTACGGAACAGGATACTTCTCAAGCGTCCTCTAATGCTATACAAGTGACACTTCAGGCTGAGACAAGCTTGAAAGATTTTCCAAAAAACAAAGCTGCATTGGATTAGTTAATGCTGTTTCAGCCAGTTTCAAGACAGCTTCTGTGTGAGGTTGGGAAAGGTGATGATCAAACGCTTCCTGATTTTGCCAAGATTCGAGTAAAAATAGAGTGTTGGGATCGTCTTTTGCTGCAAAAAGATTCATTGCAATGTAGCCATCCTCCTGAGACGCATGAGCCAGATCGTTCAACAATAATTGTTTAAAGGCATGACTCATTTCTGGCTTGACCTTGAATGTCACAAGTAGGTTAATCTGCTTGGCCTGTGCTAGATTGTCGTGATGTGGTTGCATCGTTATACTCCTGTATTCGTGCATCTGTTGTTAAACCGACACTGATCAGTTTAGTATTCATAGTCTTACCTTAGATCTTTGAGTGCACTCTAAGTCAAGTCAGTTTAATCAACCTATTTTTCTTCTTCTCCTGTTTTTATGTCATATTTTTCATGACAGATGATCAACAACCAGAACTAAATAGCTTATCCCGCTTTTCGTAAATTCATCCATTCCTGGTCTTGATCTCGCCACTCGACTGAGTTGGCGTAGATGGCTAACTCCGAACGATTCCGGAAATTCAGTCGTGTAAACAGGCGCGTCACATAGGTTTTAACCGTTCCCTCAGAGATAAAAAGCTGTTGAGCAATCTCGCTGTTCCTGGCTCCTTTGCCAATCAGATAGAGAACGTCTCGTTCTCGAGTCGATAGGTCGGCGATCGCAGGAAGATCAGCATCCGAACGGAATGATGGTGCTCGGCTGGCCTGGTCGAGAATCTTCTCCAATAATCCAGGTGCAAGTTGAGTATAGCCTCGATGAATCAGGCGAATAGATTCTGCCAAATCTTCAGACAGCATATCTTTGAGCAAATAGCCTTTCGCACCCGCATACAGCGATTCCATTACAGCTTGAGTTTCATCAGTCATGCTGAGAATCAGCACTTTAACCATCGGAAACCGTTGAGCAATGATGCGCGTAATGTCGTTGCCATTCATGATGGGCATATGAATGTCGGTCAATACCACATCTGGCTGCAATCGCTCAATCTGCTCGATCGCCACTCGACCGTTATGAGCCATTCCCACAATCTGTAAATCTGGCTCATCACTTAATAGCGCTTTGATGCCGTTGCGGACGAGATTTTGGTCGTCTACCAATAACACGCGGATCATATTTAGCACCTCAGAGTGATTATGCAGTCGTTGGATTGGCATAATTGATGGAGTCAGAAATTGTAAATCATTCATATGAAATCTACTCCTTCAAAAGAATTTGATGACGTCTGGCAACACAATCACGATAAAAGCCTCACTCAAATGTGTCGGTCAGAAAAAGTCAGAAAAAGTGATTGGGATCTGCGAAGGGCATGGATGATACTAATCGCTAAGTAAGGTGTACGATCGCCCTGTGCCACTGGGGGTCTTCAACAAACGATTGTTGTATTCCAAATGCAAGGGTTCGAAAAAATAAGATTATAACCCTTCGTTGATATCCCTCTATCTTTCGTTGATATACAGCTTCTACCTTTCGTTGATCTGCTCTCTTCAAGTAAGAAACATTTAAGCTATCTCAATCTGTTACTGGATGCTCTCTCAGTTGTATTGCCTTAGCTGAAGGAGTCACAACAAAAGTGAGATGGTGGATCGCAGGAGTTTGTAGTAATAGTAAAGGAACCGTTGCTGCGATCGCCCTTATGAATACTCTCCGCTCCCTCAAATTCCGGCTAAATCCCTTTCGATTTCTTCTGTATGCTGAGTGGGTGATGATTACAGCCTGTTTTTCCTTCGCCTTCATAGAATCCATTGATGAGAGACAAATCCCAATTCAGCATGTTTTGATCTTGGTGATGCTTAGCGTTATGGCAGCTCTCCTGCCCTGCGGCAATCTGCCTTTAAAACTACTTTACGTCACTACTGAAATAGCACTTATTTTCTATGGTGCAACGCTGGGATATCTTCACGTATTGCCTACGCTATACCTGATTGTGTTAATTCAAAGTTGTTTTCTATTTAAGCCGTTAATTCGCTGGGCGATCGCAGGTTTAAGCTTTTTACTATTTCTAGTGCATCAGGTTCGATATGTTCAAAATATTACTCTACTGGTTAGTGCAAGCGATCGCCATCTCTTCTGGATGCATCTCATTGCTGAAACGTTGATGTTTGGATTGGGATTATTCTTTGTGCTGAAATTAGTGAGTACCTTACTGTCTGAGCGGCAGACCAAAGAGCAATTAGCCGTTGCGCATGAGCAATTGCAGCAGTATGCCTTGCGAATTGAAGATTTAGCTGCCGTTCAGGAACGCAATCATATTGCTCGTGAGATTCACGATTCACTAGGACACACATTGACGGCTCAGAATATTCAACTGCAAACGGCTGTCAAACTGTGGGAACGCGATCCTCAAAAAGCTTATGTGTTTTTACAGCAAGCACAGCGGTTGGCGACCACCGCGATGCAGGAGGTACGGCGATCGGTTAGAACACTCCGGGAAGATGCGCTGGAAGACCCACCTTTGGAAGAGGCGATCGCCCACTTAGTGCATGATTTTCAGCAGGGAACAGGCGTTGCAATTTCAACCGCGATCGAAGGCGAAACGATTATTTGTCCTCAGATGAGTAAAGCCTTACATCGCATTGTTCAGGAGTCATTAACCAACATCAGAAAACACGCTCATGCGACGCAGGTCAACATTCAACTCAACACCACGGCGGAACAGGTCATTCTAACCATTGCTGACAACGGGCGAGGATTTAATCCGGAGGTACAACATGCTACTGGATTTGGGCTGCAAGGAATTCAAGAACGAGTCACAGCACTGAGGGGGGTTCTACGTCTAGAAACAAAACCAGGAGCAGGGTGCCGCATTGTTGTTCAAGTTCCGCTGCAAAATTACCTTGATTGCGAAATAACACTGTAGATAGCTACAGCTTTGGTACATAGATGAGGGCTGCGATCGCAACGGAAGCAGGAGCTTCTAACAGCGCATTTCCAGGCTCCCGCTTTGTAACGAGTACGAATGTCATGAAATCATGACATTCAACCAGATATTGTTTACGGCCCAATAAGGGTTTAGGAGCTGAAACTGATACATTTGTTGACTTCGTTTTACTTTTTTTAAGAGTTTCCGTGCTGTTTTATTGCCATTTTTTAGTGAAGTCTCATCGTATTGGGTGAATTCCCACAACATTAGTGGGGAAGCCAATTTACCGTACCGTAAGTCATGCACGATGCGGTGTTAATGAATTTGAGGCTGAATTCGGCAATTTCCTCACAAAATGTGTCTATTTCCAAATCTATTTCCACAAATTAACTTGTGTTTTCAGGGCTTTGTCTAAAGAGATAATTGCGCTGTATTGCTTTTCTCAGGAATTCTGAATAC
>DATNPS010000327.1:0-10436 GCA_036703095.1 Crinalium sp.
ACGTAGGCACTGGGATACACCAGGATGGAACGCAATTTAGGAAAATAGGTGCCCCGCTCGTTGAGCAGGAGGAGAGAGGCGATCGCCCCAATCACCACTTTCATCTCATCTGTTACCTGCAATCCCCGACAGCCAATAAACTGCTTCTCAGCCAGAAATACCTGAATATGGCCTTGCAGTCGTCGCCGTTGATCTGGAGCCAGGCGATTGTACAGCGGCAGATGATGTTCCACGATCGCATTCCACAGAGGCGGGAATGGACGCTGTTTGAGGCGATCGCGACGTTGCCTGACCAGCAGCGGATTGAGCAAAATTCCAGCAATCAGCAGCCCGATAATCAGAACAATAATGACGGTTTCAAGCATTGGGAATGCGAATTTATTAAAACCAAGGGGTATGGGGGCTGCGCCTTCAGCCAGGGGTTCCACCCCTGCACCCCGAATTCCTACCCTTATGACCAGTTGTACTTAGTTGGAGCGAGACGAAAACTGGTTTAATAACCAGGCGCTAACCTTGCCGTGATTCATCTCGCGGCTCCGACGAAACGCTTCTTCTAGAATCCCTAAATCCAGTCCTGGTAACACCTGCGATTGGTCAATTCTGCGGCTTCCCCGATCCTGAATGGCAAAAGCAATGATCTGAACCGCTTCAACATCAATAATCCAGTACTCCCGCACGCCCAGAGACTCATAGAGCAGCCGCTTTTCTCCCTTATCGTCTGCCAGTGACGAGTACGCAACTTCAATTACCAAATCGGGAGCTGGATAAACGTTGAGATCAATGATTGTGACTTCCCAGGGGATCACGTCCGCATTAGCACCGATGTAGAAGGAAGCATCGGGCTGGGCTTCCTCAAAGCCAGATTTACGATACGTACAGTTGTCATGGACATCTAGATCAGTGTTTCGAAGTCCAGCAAATACGTAGAGCGCCGCTATCACAGTAGCATGGTCACGAGAATGGGGATTTCCTAGCGGTGTCATTTCCAGCCTCATTCGTCCATCGTGGTAATAGCCCCTCGCCCGGTCGTATGGAGGATCGCTAATCGCCAGCAGATATTCCTCCCAGGTCGCTTTAACCCAGGTGTCGGTTGGTAGTTTTGCCTTTAGCTGACTCATAGAAGTGAAGAGGTCTATTGAGGACGGCTATCTTTATATTGACGCAATATTGACGCAAATCTAGCAATTCTCACGATGCAAATCGTTGGCGGTGCAAACTCGCCGCCAACGATTTGCACCACCAACGATTGCGGGTTTTGCTCGCCCGACGGGTGCTCCAAACCCGCAACTGGTTCCAAAATGAGAATGGCTGCGCAAATCTGGCGAATCTCCAAGAACGGTCAATTAACTGTAGGATGGGCAAAGGGTGATCGCCCTTTTATGCAAACCTTATATCGACCTCCGCACTTGCCACTCCCTGCCCATGCTGTGTGACTATCTGCAACTCATCCTGACAGCCCATGTGTATGATGTGGCGCAAGAAACGCCTCTGGAATATGCGCCCAATCTTTCTAGGCGCTTAAATAATCGGCTGCTGCTGAAGCGAGAGGATATGCAGTCGGTTTTCTCCTTCAAGCTGCGGGGAGCCTACAACAAAATGGCGAAGCTGCCGCCCGACCAACTGGCGCAAGGCGTGATTGCAGCATCAGCAGGAAATCATGCACAAGGAGTCGCACTGGGGGCCAGTCGATTGGGAACACGAGCCATTATCGTGATGCCCGTCACTACGCCAGAGGTCAAAGTAGATGCAGTCAAGGCGCGGGGTGGTGAGGTCGTACTGCATGGCGACACCTATGATGATGCCTATGCCTACGCCCGTCAGCTAGAAGCCGACAAAGGATTGACGTTCATCCATCCCTTTGATGATCCCGATGTGATCGCGGGACAGGGCACGATTGGCATGGAAATTTTGCGCCAGTGTCAGCACCCGATTCACGCTATCTTTGTGGCGATCGGGGGCGGTGGTTTAATCTCTGGGATCGCGGCCTATGTGAAACGGCTGTATCCCGAAATTAAGATTATTGGAGTCGAACCCGTTGATGCGGATGCGATGTATCAATCGCTGAAAGCGGGGCATCGGGTAACGCTCCCGCAAGTTGGGCTGTTTGCGGATGGCGTGGCTGTGCGTCAGGTGGGAGAGGAAACCTTCCGGCTCTGTCAGCAATACGTCGATGAAGTCATGCTGATCGATACAGATGGCATCTGTGCCGCCATCAAGGACGTGTTTGAAGATACCCGATCGATTCTGGAACCAGCGGGAGCACTGGCGATCGCCGCAGCTAAAGCTTACGTTGAGCGAGAGGGAATCACTGACCAAACGCTGGTAGCGGTGGCCTGTGGTGCCAATATGAACTTCGATCGACTCCGCTTCGTCGCAGAACGCGCCGAATTGGGAGAACGACGCGAAGCGATCTTTGCCGTCACGATTCCTGAAGAACGGGGCAGTCTGCGCAAATTTTGCGAGTGCATCGGCAGACGCAATCTGACGGAATTTAACTACCGGATTGCCGACGAAAAGGAAGCCCATATTTTTGTGGGAGTCCAGATTGAGAACCGCGCCGATGCCGCTAAGATGGCCGCCAATTTTGAAGCGTCCGGGTTCAAAACACTGGATCTCACCGATGATGAACTGACCAAACTGCATTTGCGGCATATGGTGGGGGGGCGATCGCCCCTGGCCCATAACGAGTTGCTGTATCGATTTGAGTTTCCGGAGCGTCCCGGTGCCCTCATGAAGTTTGTCACGTCCATGAGTCCAAACTGGAACATCAGCGTTTTCCATTACCGTAATCATGGAGCCGACTATGGGCGTATTGTGGTAGGAATGCAAGTACCACCGCACGAAATGGAAGAATGGCAGCGTTTTCTAGATGCCCTAGGCTACCGCTACTGGGATGAAAGCCAAAATCCCGCTTACCACTTATTCTTGGGATAGATTAAGCTCAACTTTAATGCAATACCGTTTTGTAGGGTGAGCAGCGCTTACTCTACCCAGAATCCTACTGTCCAAGTCATGTAATGCAGCGCTCTGCCAACCCAAATCCTGCCTTAACACCCAATAGTGCCATTCTGTACGATGCGCAGCATCACCGTTGGTTAGCGTTTCAGCATCCCATTCAAGTTCTTACCGCACATCAAATTGCGGACGTCATGCCTCTGCTTCAAACCGTGCAGCAGCAGGTTGAGCAAGGCTTTTATGCGGCTGGCTTTGTCGGCTACGAAGCCGCTCCCGCCTTTGATCCCAGCTTTCAAGTTAATCCCCACGGCAACTTTCCGCTGGCGTGGTTTGGTCTGTATGAACCGCCTGAGCAGGTTGAACTGCCAGAGTGCAGCAGTCCCTTTCCTGACTTAGGCTGGACACCCTCAATATCACGGCAACAGTATCGGGACGCCATTCACCGCATCAAGGAATGCATCGCTCAAGGTGTTACGTATCAAGTCAACTTTTCCTTTCGGTTGAACGCACCCTTTCCACACGATTCCTGGGATTACTTTGTGCATCTGATGCACGCACAGGCAGGACTGTATGGAGCCTTCATTAACCTGGACGATTGGACAATTTGCTGTGCCTCTCCAGAACTGTTTTTTCAGCAGAACGGCAAGACGTTGATCAGTCGTCCCATGAAAGGAACAGCTCCACGGGGATTGACGTATCGGGGCGATCGCCATCTTGCCACCGACCTGTACCACTCCAGCAAAAATCAGGCCGAGAACCTGATGATTGTAGACATGATCCGCAACGATATGGGCCGCATTGCCGAGATTGGCAGTGTTCAAGTTCCTCGCTTATTTGATGTCGAGCAGTATCCAACTGTGTGGCAAATGACTAGCCCCGTCACCTGCACCACTTCAGCGAAGTTAGCGGAACTATTTCAAGCGCTATTTCCCTGCGCATCCATCACAGGTGCGCCGAAATCCAGCACTATGCAAATCATTGCAACTCTTGAAGATACACCCCGGCGCATTTACACAGGAGCGATCGGGTTTATCACGCCAGAACACACAGCTCAATTTAATGTGGCGATCCGCACCGTTTTAATTGATAAAACCAATCAGATGGCAGAATACGGTGTGGGAGGCGGGATTGTGTGGGATTCCGTAGAACACGATGAGTATGACGAGTGTTGCACCAAAGCCAAAATTTTGACACAGACGCGTCCATCCTTTGAACTCCTGGAGTCACTGCTCTGGACTCCGGAGCAACACTATTTTTTACTCGATCTGCATCTTCAGCGGTTACAAGAATCAGCGAATTATTTTGCTTTCTCAGTTGATTTAGCAGATGTTCAGAAACAGTTGGAAGCGATCGCCCAAACGCTTCCTCCCAATCCCCACAAAGTCCGCCTCTGCGTGTCTAAGCGAGGTGAGATTCGGGTTGAGTCCCATCCATTAATCCAGCGTGACTCGACTCAACCATTGAGAGTAGCGATCGCCAAGCATCCGGTTGATTCATCTGACGTGTTTCTCTATCACAAAACAACACATCGCGTTATTTACGAGAAAGCAAAACAAACGCATCCCGATGTTGACGACGTGCTGCTGTGGAATGAACGCGGTGAGTTAACCGAATCTTGCATTGCAAATCTGGTCGTAGAGTGGAATGGCCAATGGTATACCCCACCCGTTGAGTGTGGCCTGCTGGCAGGTACGTTGCGAAACTGGCTATTGCAGCAAGGAAAACTTCAGGAACGAGTACTCCATCTTGATGATTTGCAGAACTGTACCCGATTTTTTTTGATTAACTCAGTCCGCCAGATTCAGAACGCGATTATGGTTCATCACTCTACCGATCGCGTCTGATGCAGTTGCAGAGAAAGCACAGCCAATATCACCAGAAACCCGCCAAGCATCTGCATCCCACTTAAGGTCTGCCCTAACCAGATCCAGGCCATCACCGTAGCCATCACAGGTTCCAAAGAAGCGGCGATCGCCCCTCGTTCTACCCGCACTTGCTGAATGCCCCAACAGAGGAGGCTAAAGGGAATCAGGGTGCCGCCAATGCCAACAAACAAAATGCCTGGAATGTTGGCTGGCAGAAATACCGCATTCGGAATGCCCTGAGAGATCTGAAACGCTACCCAGAACAGGCTCGACACTGCAAAGCCCCGATACATCACACCGATCGCCCCATAGGTGTCTACCGCCGCTTCACTCAGCAGTGTATAGCTGCAAAAGAAAACCGCACTCATCCCAGCCGCAATTAGCCCAATCCCATCCAGCCGCAAGTCGCTAGTTCCCAGGCCCGATACAAACGTGACGCCTAGCAAAGCGACTACCACGGCGATCGCGGTTATGATAGGGGGCCTTCGCTGACGTTTGAATGATTCAATCGTGACAACCAGCGCAGGAGCGGTATATTGAATCACGATCGCCACGGCTACCGATAATCGGCTAATCGCAACGTAATAGCTGGCTGTCACCAGGGCCAAAGACACACCCAGCAGGAGAATTCGCCAATCGAGTAATCGACGGGACGATTGCTGAATTTGATTGATCCCGGCCAGCCCAATCGCCGCAATCACCGCACGGGAGGTCGCCAATTCAAAGGGTGTAACGCCCGATTGAAACAACTTGGCTGCCACAATTGCCGCGATCGCCCATAATGTTGCAGCCAGGGCGATCGCACTAAGGCCCAGCCCACTAGAGTAGCGATCGGGCTTTTGAGAAAGCAATTGATTTGAAGACATAAGCAGCCACCAGGCAACCTTTCCAGTCTCGCCCGGATTGGCCTCTTGCAAATCATGCCGATGGGTGAAAGAAAATTCTCATTTGAAACCGCTTGTGAGTTTGGCGCGCACGACGGGCCTGCCAAACTCACAAGCGATTCAGCGCAAACTTGCCGTAGGTGAGTTTGCGCTGAACCGATCTACATACTAAGACGTGCTGAAAAACACCTGTAACCGTGACAAGGAAACCACAACGTGGTACAAGTGAGTGCCTGATACCAAATAAAAAACCCCCGATAAAATACCGGGGGTTATAAATCAGGGTGCATCTACCACTTCCTTATACGGGAACGGTTCCATTCATCCGGAAAATCTTAGACGTTATGAACAGCACAAACCCTTTTCAGCAAATTTGGGATGCGATTCAGACGGGCACGGTTCCCGAAGCGATTCGGCTGCAAGCACAGATCTTGTTAGGTTTCATTGCGGCCCTCTGGGTGATTGAAATCATAGATACCGTTTTTCTGCGCGGCGGACTGGATTATTTTGGGATTCGGCCCCGCAAGCTGATGGGATTGCGCGGCGTGCTGGTTGCGCCACTGCTGCACGGCAATTTGCAGCATCTCGCGGCTAATACTACCCCTCTCATTATTCTCGGATGGCTGGTGATGCTGCGTGGACTGTATGACTTTTTAATTGTCACCGTCGTCGCCTGGTTAGTAAGTGGCTTGGGCGTCTGGCTGTTTGCTCCCACCCGATCGAACCATATTGGGGCTAGCGGTCTGGTCTTTGGCTATTTTGGCTTTCTGCTGCTGCGGGGTTACTTTGAGCGGAGTGTAGGGGCGATCGCCATCTCAGTCATCGTAGGGTTTCTTTATGGCAGTTTGATCTGGAGTCTATTGCCCGTGCGGCGCGGCATGTCGTGGCAGGGTCATCTGTTTGGCTTTGTGGGCGGAATCTTAGCAGCCAAGTATTTATTAGAACTACGGGTTTGGGTGACACAGATCACAAGCTAATGTGATTCGAGTCACTCCTAGTCGATAATCCCCATCACTCAATTTGGGTATCAGCATCACAGGGATCGGGGTTGCCAGGTCACTTATTTCCTTGACGACAGGAAAGATATTAGTATTGTGGAGTTTAATCTATCCACAATTTCTACATCGCTTCCTTCCCTTGCTTCCGTGTCCGCACCGACCCCTCCTCAACCCGAACCGACGATGGCTCCTCTCACCCAATGTCACCAGACACAAGGAATCGACCGACGGCTAAAACCGAATCCGTTTACAACCTACCGCGATCCTCAAACAGGAAAATGGATGGTCGTCAAACCTACATGAAGATCAAAACGCGCAAAAAGGTGCCCTACGCGACGCGCGGGGCACCTTTTTGCGTGCTTTCAACCGCGCGTCGTGCGTAGGACAACGCCTGTACGAATATTTCTCGGTTAATCGTCTGCTGCTCCACTACAGAGCCGATGTTGATGCCATCTCTAAAGGGGGTAGAACAGCGATCGCATGGGCCGTTAGAGAATGCCCTGCGGCTGAAGAAACAACCGTTGTAGAGCTTAGCTACAAGTGCTGCAACTTTTACTTACATCAGGAGCACAGTTAGATGTGCGCGATCGCAGGGGTGATACGGCTATTTCGATCGCTCGACTATATCGTCGGCAGCATGTTTTAACGTTTCTGCAAAACTATAGTGGAACAGATATGAGCGAGTTTAACCATCATCAACCTGCAACTGAGAATTTTGAAGAAAATGATGAACGATGGGGAGAGGAAGTACCACAACCTGATTTCTCCGAAGCCGCTCAAAATCCCAACTACCAACACACGGTCAATGAACTAGCAGAACATTGCGGTGGAAAACCTATCCCTAACGACGATGTTCCTGGATGGTTTTCCATTCCCATCAATAGTCAGCGTCATAACAATATCCAGACTGAAGACCTGCAACGTCAATTTCTGGAAAAGGGCTGCTTCGTCTATGAACCTGACACATATTACGGCGAAGGACCTAAGGCGCTTTGCATTCTCCCTACCGTTGATAAATATGAGGCGATCGCGCTGCATCAAACGAATGGCTGTAACTGTGGCATCGGCACAGGTTACGTTATTCAGTGGCTGCAAGAATTAGAAGCAACACAGCCCTTTGTCCTCACCTGTATTGCCCATGACACCTTGGCCGGACGACTCCTTACGCCAATTAACGATCCAGACGGGTTAGCAGACCGGATGTATGATTTTTGCCCTGATATTGTTGACCAGGGCTGCGGTTCTGTCGAACTGCTGGCCGAGAGTTTAGCGTCTAGCGATCAGCTATTCTTTTGGTGGGACTAAATTCCGTTTGGGATTTACCCAAAACACGGCTTTGCCCCAGATTGCTTGGCAGACTGGCAGGAGCAGGGGGCATTAGCACAGACTGCACAGAAGGACATTATCCTGATGTTAAAAACAAAACTAGAGCGATCGCATGACCAATCTAAAAAAATGGAACACGCTGCAATCTAATTTAGTGTTTGACCACAAGTGGTATAAAGTTCGGCAGGATGTCGTTCAGCTTCCAAATGGCAAGATTGTAGATGACTATTTTGTCAGCGTCAGACCCGATATTGCACTCGTGTTTCCAGTAACGAGCGATCGCAACATTATTTTTGTTCGGCAATATCGACACGGAGCAAACGAGATCTTATTAGAACTTCCAGCGGGTGCATTTAATCCGAATATTGAAGATGCTGAAATTGCGGCCAAACGAGAATTAGAAGAAGAAACGGGTTATTCAGCTCATCATTTAACTAAGTTGGGAGTTTTGTATGATAATCCTGTAAAAGAAACGAACAAAATTCATCTTTTTCTAGCGCAAAATTTAGACCATCCAGGACAACAAGTATTAGACGAAACTGAAGAAATTGAACTCGTCTTCATTCCCGTTTCTGATGTATTGAGCCACATTGCTCAAGGGCAAATTTGTGTATCGGGTAGTGTCGCGGCTGTGTTTTTAGGACTACAGTTTTTGGGGCAGATTTAAAGCACGACGAAGCGATCGCACGACCAGCCATCCCAACGCACTACCGACTATGTAAGCCGGAAAGTCAGACCAGCTAAACGTATTGCCCAATACCAAGCGTCCCGCCAACGTAGCTCGTGCGGCCTGAAGCCAGGGTGCTTGCCAGAGTTGCAGGACTTCTAATGCACAGGTGATCAGAAAGATAGCGATCGCCGCTCGTATAGGAGCCCTTTTGGGAAGCAGAAACACGAACAGTAAGATCCAGAAGATCTCATAAGCCACACTCCCCAAAGCGTCATTCAACCATTCTGGCGCAGGACTGTAAAAGCGTACCCAAAACCCAAGCGGAACCACAACTCCCATACTGAGAAGTAAAGCTATTCGATAGCGCCAAGAGAAGTGTGGGAGAGGCATAGGGGAGGAGTCAGGAGTCAGGAGGTGAAAATTAGAAGGCAGACATCAGGAGACAAGAGTCAGAACTAGGTACATCTTCTGGATTCTGACTCCTGTCTCCTGTCTCCTCAAAACACTCATTTCCTCTTTTTCTTATTCTTTTTTTTATTTTTTGCTGAACTGCTGGTTGGTGTTCCAAAGCCTTGCGGTTTTCTATTTTGAGCCTCCATAATCTCTAGATATTTCCTGATTTTATCCAGATGTTCAGGAATTTTTGGTTTGAGTTCATCGGGCGAAAAATCGTCTTCCGTTTTAAGTCCCAGATCAATTTGAACACTCGCCCAGGTACCCACTCCAAACTCTGTCACTCGCTCAGCATCATATACTTTTTCAATAATTGGAGCAGCTTCAACAGCTTGCAAATCAATTAAATCCATGATGATGGAGTCGTTTAGCTCGATTGGATTCTCTTCAAACGCCTCTAGCATCTGAATCAGGGGTGCCAAACAGGCATCACGATGGTCTGGATACGCTTGCCCGATTTCCTTGAGTGCGGTGCCAGCGATCGCCCGGCCCCAAGTGGGATTAGCAACATCAGTAACATAGTCTGCCAAGCTTGGAATCGCTTTAGGGCCAAACATTCGATAGACGGTGGGCAGTTCTTCCATCACCCAGTCGTCATCGTGCAGTTCAAACAGTGCAGTCAAGGGCGCGATCGCCTCTTCAGCGTTGAGTTGTGCTAAAGCTCGCCACGCGTGGACAGGTGCCCATATTTCAACGCGATCGCTATCAATATCTTGAAATTCGCGATCGGTTGCCATCCGAATGAGTTCAGGAATATCAGCGTCGGTTAAGCCGACAATATCAGGATAATTGTCCCAATTCCGACTATCCATTTGGCGGCAATCGCCGTAAGTTAAGAGTTTCGCGACTGGATCTTGATACGTTTCAATTGCCATAGAGTCTCTCACTCCTTCCCCATGAGGATGCCTGACCTCATCCAGGGTACCGCGAAACCATCTGAGGCGCAAAACCTGACTTCTCTATAGCGATCTCAACTGAAATTTGAACGGGGTGCAGGGGTGGAACCCCTGGCTGGGGGCGCAGCCCCCAACCCCCTCTGTTCACAATCTATTTGTGAACGCTATAAATGAACTTTAACGTGAGTCTCCAAGAAGGGGGTAGTCGTGCGCTGCACGACTAAGTAGGTAGGCACAATTAAACATTAGGGGTACATCCCAATTATGCAATGAGCATAATTACTCATTAGTTGAATTGAGAGCTATTTCATTATCCTAGAGGTAATCATTCAATACTTTTAGGTGCTGTCTATGGATGCCGAGAAACTGCAACAAATTCAAGCTCATGC
>DATNPS010000348.1:0-6472 GCA_036703095.1 Crinalium sp.
GTGCTGGCCGGAACGCCTAATGCCTGTAAGTCGCTGAGGGTTCGTTCGAGTTGAGCGGGCGATCGCCCACAAATGGCTACGCGACAGCCTTCTTCTGCTAACCGCAGCGCAATACTGCGGCCTATTCCACGGCTACCGCCCGTTACTAACGCCACTTTGTCGCGCAGCCTTAAATCCATATGCTCGATGAATGGTTGCAAGTCAATCTTACGTGAATTCGACGAACGCGCAAAACGTACCTCACGCGACGCGCAAGGCATGTTTTGCGCTATTTCAGTCGCCCGACGAGCGGCTGAAATAGCGCTATCGAATTCCTAAGAAAACACGGTTTCTTCTCGTTTTCCCAAGGGGGTAGTAGTGCAACGCACTACTACCCCCTTGTTGGAGACTCACGTTAATCTTGAATATCTAAGTTGAGAACATAATGACCCATTGGAACCGTATTAGCCCATAGTTCATATTCCACCCGCAAATGTTTTGGGAAGCGCTCATGGTCTATTGTCTTCTCTTCCAGCACCAGGCTACGAGTATAGTTGCGCAGGGTTAAGTAGTTATCGTTGGTGAGGCGATCGCTCTGGAGCCAGTAACGGCTCAGTCCGTGAATCCCCTGTTCCCAGTAGTGACGGTAGCTGTACATGCCATTCCCCTGCATAGTCATGATTACTCGATGTGCAGAGATTTCAAACCAGAGCAGGCGAGGCGTTTTAGGTTCAGCTTGAGCATTTGTGCTGTCGTCTGACGAATCTTCTGCGTCGTCAATCAACGGCTCTGTCAGCAGCAAGTGAAACCGCTGTGAATCCTTTTGGTACAGCGTAGCGCTTGCCTCAATTTCAGCCCAGAACGGCATATCAAACGCCAGAAGCGAGAAACAAACGGTTTTGCGATGGTAGATGAGCATGAGAGGAATGAAGGGAGGGAGGAAGGGGGGGGTTGGGTGTTGGGGATAGGGAGGGTGGGGGAGATGGGGAGGGTGGGGGAGATGCTTTAAGTATGCTGAGTTTTGTATCGACGTGAGCATTCAGTCCTCAGTCCTCAGTCCTCAACACTCAGCACTAATTCCTAAAATTGAGCATTGTTAACGGCGATAGTCCGCGTTGCGGTAGGATGTCTAAGCGCCGCACCATGTCAGTTTATCTCAATGGCTACAACAACAATCAACCTGGAGACTACCGAAAAACACCATTCCCTAACCATATGCCCTTCTGCTAATGGTTCCGCATTGCGAGGGCAGATTCGGGTGCCTGGGGATAAGTCTATTTCTCATCGTGCTCTGATGTTGGGAGCACTGGCGGAGGGAGAAACGCAGATTCAAGGGCTGCTGTTAGGTGAAGACCCCCGCAGTACGGCAGCCTGTTTCCGGGCGATGGGAGCCACCATTTCAGAGTTGAATACGGAGTTAGTCACCGTTCAGGGGATTGGTTTAGGGCAGTTGCAGGAACCCGACAATGTGCTGGATGCGGGCAATTCGGGAACGACGATTCGGCTTATGCTCGGTATCCTGGCTTCTCATCCCGATCGCTTCTTTACCGTCACGGGAGATGCTTCGCTGCGATCGCGTCCGATGTCCCGTGTGATCAAGCCGCTTCAGCAGATGGGCGCGACCATTTGGCATCGGGCGGGTGGGTTAGCTCCGCTGGCGATTCAGGGGCAACGACTGACTCCAACCCACTACCAATCGCCGATCGCCTCTGCGCAGGTGAAATCCTGCATTTTGCTGGCGGGGTTGATGGCTGAGGGTCAAACGACGGTAACGGAACCTGCCCTATCGCGTGACCATAGCGAACGGATGCTCAGGGCATTTGGAGCCGAGATTGCGGTTGATCCAGAAACCTGTAGCGCTACGGTGACCGGGCCAGCCAAACTGCGAGGGCAAACGGTAATTGTTCCGGGTGACATTAGTTCGGCGGCATTCTGGTTAGTCGCTGGGGCGATCGTGCCGGGTTCAGATGTGCTGGTTCAAAATGTTGGCGTCAATCCAACCCGCACCGGAGTTTTAGATGCCCTCAAGGCAATGGAGGCCGATATTTCGCTGGAGAATGAGCGAGTAGTGGCGGGAGAACCTGTTGCCGATTTGCGAGTTCGTTACAGTGCGCTCAAAGCCTGCACGATTGGTGGAGCGCTGATTCCCCGGTTAATTGATGAAATTCCGATTCTGGCGGTGGCGGCGGCGTTTGCAGAGGGAACAACGGTCATTCGCGATGCAGCAGAACTGCGCGTGAAGGAAAGCGATCGCCTCGCGGTGATGGCTGCCCAACTGAACCGGATGGGCGCTAAGGTGACAGAGCTTCCCGACGGGTTAGAAATCGTGGGCGGTGTTCCGTTAACCGGAGCTGAAGTAGATAGCCATACCGACCACCGAATTGCCATGAGTTTGGCGATCGCGGCTCTGAATGCGCAAGGATCTACCATCATTCGGCGAGCTGAAGCGGCGGCGATTTCATATCCAGACTTTACAGAAACGCTACGCAGCATCATCGGATAAGCCCAATTTTTTACACGCGATATCCGTACAAAGTCGGTTGTTGAAGGGTTCTCTATAGCCGTGCAATATTTTCTTGTTACCAGGCGGGACTGAACTTGGGACTAATAATCTCTACCGCGTCGCGAAGCTCTCTCTACAAACGTGTTTCGCAGCGCTGAGTTTTTCTGGCGCGTCGTCGGCTAAACTCCAGTCGGGAGATTGGCAACGAGTGTAATGACGCAAAAGCGTGTTCCAGACGACGCGCGGGGCAGGCTTCTGCACGGTCGTTGAGCTGATGTTAAAACCCTGTGAGGTTCAGAGCGTATTCCGATCTGGGTGGGAATACTGGGAGAAGATTTGTCCCCCTCCATTCAGCGCTGATGCGCTCATGAGACTCACGTATATGTGGCGCAGGCTTAAAAATGTTTTCCTCAGTTTGAAAACCTACCGCACTCTGAGTCCTGATCTGCGGATGCGATGGCGAGTGAACAAAAAATTGCGACAACGGCCTGCTTTGTCTTTAACCGAATGGTATGAAACCTTTTGGCAACCGTTAAGTGTATCAAGAACGGTTGTTAACTTTGCCTACACTCACCTCAAACTCTATTCAGGTTTAGCGATCGCCCGCATCACGCCCAGTGATCAACTGGATGACGATTTACATTGGGTCGAGGTCTGCTGGTTTGATTGGGAAACGACCCTTTGTGAAGACGTTTGGCAGGTTTTTCACGTCGATATTAGCGATCGCCTGCTGGAGCATGATTTTTGCACTCTGGCCGATCTGATGATTGGTCTTAATCACGCGATCCTTACAGAACAAGCATTTCAGCACAGCTCATCCCCTAAAAGCGTCAATCCTTAATGCAAAAGGTTTGCAAATAGCGGAGGCGTATCGTATCCTAAATGTAAGAAGCTATTGATATAGATTCTCAACAAGTAAATTTATTACTTCTTTTAATTTAGTTTTAAATCTTAATACAGAGGTTCAAACACGGCAGATCAGTTTTAAGAAAAGAATGATTTACTCTGCGTTTGATCGATGAACTTCGAAAATGAGAGCTGCCGTTCGGTATCTACTCATTAATTAACTAAGAATCTATTGCATTAACTGAGACAGCTTTAATGGATCAAACTCGCCCTACTGCTCAATCTGATCAATCTATATCGGTTCCCTTGAGCGATCGCTGGCTTGTCTATCAACGGCTACAGGAATTAGACATTCCTTGTCATAGGCTAGGAGATGGCAGTCTTCAGGCTGATATTAATACTCCAACCGCCGCCACACAGCTCTGGAGTATTACGTTTCAACTCACTGCGTCTCGCCAACAGCTAATCTCCTGGTTAAATCGCTGCTGGTAAGTGCATAGACACAATTAAATACAAAACCCCAAAGGGTGTGTGCCGCACCCCAACGGGACGAGGCACACACCCTTTGGGGTTCTAATGATGTCTGACGACTTAACTCTATTCCTCACTACCTCCCCCACCTGAGCATGAGCAAACACAAGCACGATGCCAAAACAGACTTTCAGCTCGAAGGTCGATTTCTTGGATTTGCTGCAAAAGACAGCTACAAACTCAAGTATTTAAGACTTGCCACTGCGACGGGCGAGTATGTGATCAAGATCGATAAGGAACTCCGCTCGACTCTGTGGCGAGCTTTAATTCCCGGTGAGTGGGTACAGGTCTCAGGCTACCAGAAGGGCGATCGCGATCTGGGAACTGCCAAGCTGAAAGCCTACCAGGTCACAGCGATTCCTCCCGGTTCCACTGCGACGCTGCTCCCTCCGTCCGCTCCGGCACAAGCGCCTACCCCGAAAGCGGGAACACCCAAGGCGAATATCTTGATTTGCCAAAAATCGGACTGTTGCAAACGGGGAGGAGGGGCTGTCGCAAACGCGTTACAAGAGGTGTTGAGCGATCGCCAACTGACCGATCAGGTTGCGATTAAGGGGACGGGCTGTATGAAGCAGTGCAAGACGGGGCCACATATTGTGATGCCAGATAAGACACGATATAGCGGCATTAAGCCCAGTGCTATTCCAGGCATTATCGATAAACATTTCCAATCTAATGATTCATCTCACGCTCAGGAGAATTGTCCTGACCCTCAGCAGATTGAACCTTGATGGGACTAAATTCGACCAATCCGAAAAATGGTGCCCCACGTGTTGCGCGGGGCACCGTTTTTCACGATTTTAGCCGCGCGTGGGGCGGCTGAAAGAATTGGTGGGACGCGTAGAAAAGGATTGCTTTCCGCCAATTTTAGAAGATACGTTTTTGAGGTGCATCAATTTGAAACGCATTTAGGGAGTGAGACATTCAGCAATATTGCCTTCAACAAGGTTGAATGCTGCACTCCCCAAACATGAAATTGGCCTGCTGGCGTTACTCTTTAGTAGATTTCTGGCCCAAGATTTGTTCTTTCAACGCATTAAAATCTTCAGTCAGTTCCTTACGGTTAGACGCTTTGAGCAAATAGCGATAAATAAACCAGGCCGAATAGCCCAATCCGATCAGCTCAAACAGGGGAGCCAACAGAGGGATATCATCAACTGAATCTAAAACGGCCAGCGTCACTTTGACGCCGATAATGGCCCCAACCACGAGACCAACAGTGACAATGGGACGACGATACTCACCAAAGAATTCAGAGAAATACTCAGGCAAATCCGCTAAGAACAATGACACTTTTTCTCCTATCTCGCGCCATTGTTCGTTGGATTGAGACGAGCGGACTGAAATAGGGGTAAGAGTACCAGATTCGTCGGTGTTAATGTCTACGCTTATGTCCTCAGCCCCAAACTCTGGAGAGGTAACACCTTGCTTTACGTCAGGGTCTGTCATGGCACCTCTTAAACGACAACTTTAATTAACAATAACCCGAATAACATTTGCTTAAAGAATAGTCTTTGTAAAAGAGCTATAAAATTAGCTTATGAGCTATTCGGTCGATATTTTCGAACATTTTAGACACTAAAACAGAGTCTATTCAAATGCAAGACACATAAGATAGATTGAACGGATCAGGAGAAAATAACTCTTTTAGATGAAGGCACTCTCAAAATCTACATAATATGCTTTAACTATGGACTTAAGGCAATGAACTCAGAGTATGTTGAGTACGCTGATGTTCAAAGCCTAAGTCCCAGGAGCGATAGATGCTCTGCTAAGGAATTATAGATAAATTGAAACCAGATTTTTTGCTTTGGGAACGGCAGTGCCGCACGTTCCCAAGTAAGATTCGGACTTTATCAAATCCACGAGCCTAGAAACATGCCAATGAAAAAGCCACACCGGAGCGTGGCTTGGGAGCATGATATGGAGGAAAGCTAGATCGCCAGTGATGTGAAGGGTGTTGATGGCGATCGCGTGGTAGATGCACAAGCTTGTTAATCCACTAAATCGAGCAATCCATGACGCAGCCCATAAAAAACTCGCTGGATCATGATGCGATGTTCTTCAGTGATGGAGTTGGAAGAAAACTGGGAGAATAGCCATCTTTCTTCGGAACGAGTAACCCTTCGTTGGAGTAAAATCTGGTGAACCAAATCCTCTAACGGAATTTGGGGGGAACTGGTTTGCATACCATCAGCGAGTAGGGATGCTAATACTATCAGATATTTTTCTGCTAAGCTTTGTGACTCACATCTGTCGCTGCTTGTGATCCCTATCTTTGTACAGTGTGATTTGGATCACAGCCTTTCATAGAGGTAGTCATGTCTGTTAGGGCATGAAAAATCAAGGGGCATGTGAGCTTTGCCTCCAGCCAAGAGTTTCCCCTTGCACTCCGTTCTCTCAGCATTACAACAGATTGAGAATGGCTTGAGCGGCGCGATCGCAAATTCCTGGTTCCCCTAATGCCTTTTCCATCCGCTGATAGCCATCCAGCATGATCTGACGACGCGACGAGTTCAACAGCAGATCGATCGCCGTTTGTGCAAGATTCTCCGCAGTGGCCTGCTCCTGCAAAAACTCTGGCACGATGGAGTCCATCAACACCAGGTTGGG
>DATNPS010000527.1:0-25587 GCA_036703095.1 Crinalium sp.
GCTTGCACTGCCCTCATTACATACTGAGAATGGCTGGTAATTTTCTTACCCGATCGCTCGATTACGCAGTCTATGATAAAGACATGCTTTGCCGTGAATGGCTTCAAATCTCGCATCTAGATAAAAAGTTGTCTCACCGCTACCCAAAAATAAATAGCCATCGTCTCGTAAACAGCCTTGCACTTTATTCAAGATGGCCTGCTTGGTCTCATTGTTAAAGTAGATCAAAACATTCCTAAGAAAAATAACGTCCATTTTTGGTAGTGAATTCCAGGAATGGATTAGATTGAGTTGCCGAAATTCAACCATTTGTCGCAGATCATCATTGAGCTGCCAGGAGCGACCAACGGGATGGAAAAAGCGATCGCGCAGTTCAGGAGCCAATCCTCGATTCACTTCCAGATCGGAATATACCCCTTGGCGCGCTCGTTCCAGCGATCGGGCTGAAACATCAGTGGCTATCAAGCGGATGGCCCAGGTTGAAAGTTCCGGAAACGATTCACGGATGAGCATTGCAATGCTATACGGTTCTTGACCTGTAGAACAGGCAGCACTCCAAATATTAATCGCACGTTTATTCGAACGTGACTGAATTAGGGGAGGTAAGACAGATCGTTGTAACGCTTCAAAGGGATAGCGATCGCGGAAAAATGATGTTTCGCTAATCAATAGCGCTTCGATCGCTTGAGTGTGTAAGGAATCACGCGGAATTGTTTTCAAATGTTCAACAAATGCCGCAACGGATGTGAATTTAGATTGGGATGCCAGCTTATCCAGATACAGGTCTGCGAGGTAATCCTTATGCGGTTCTAAGACAACTCCAGATTGTTCAAAGACCAGTTTGCGCAAGTATTCAAAATCTATGGGTGAATGTGCCATTCGCTTATCCCCCGATGTAAGCAGTGCGGCTGACTCGACGCAAAACTTCTGGCATGATCTGCTCAAGCGGCAAAACAGCATCGGCTAATCCTGCATTGACCACAAATCCCGGCATTCCCCAGACGACACTGCTGGCTTCATCCTGTGCCACAATCTGGCCGTTGCGATCGCGGATTTCTTGACAACCGCGCAGTCCATCCTGCCCCATACCCGTCAAGATAACCCCCAGAGCGCGATCGCCATAAATGTGCGCGACAGATTCAAACAACACATCCACCGAAGGACGACAGGAATTTTGGGGAGGAGTTTGCTCAAGGGCGAGTTGCACCATAGAAGTCACCTGTTGGACGCGGAGGTGATAATCCCCCGGAGCGATCCAGATCGTTCCGGGACAGAGCGTGGCTCCAGCGATCGCCTCCCGAACGGGCAGTGAACATTTTGTCGTCAACCGCTCAGCCAGCAATTTGGTAAACATGGGGGGCATATGTTGCACAATGGCGATTGGCACCGGGAAATCCGGCGGCACGTCTGCTAATACAGTTGCCAGGGCAGTAGGGCCACCCGTTGAAACCCCAATCGCCACTATCTCTACCCTCGATTGGGATGGCTTGACCGGAAAATTAGCCGCGATAGCTGGGGGAGACACACGGGGCGGCGGTTTGCTCTTCTGGATACTTTTTTCGCCCAGTGCTTTGATCTTGGGGATGAGCGTGTCTTGCAGGTACTCAGTCACGCTATCGACATTCCCCAAGTGACTCGGCTTGGTCACATAGTCTGACGCTCCCAAGGTTAGCGCATCCAGCGTTGCCGTTGCCCCAATGGTGGTCATGGCACTGAACATAATCACTGGCAAATGAGCATCCATCTGCCGGATACGCGACAGAATTTGCAACCCATTTAAATCGGGCATCTCTACATCTAGAATGACCACATCCAGATCAAGCTGGGTCAATTTTGCCAGAGCAATTTGTCCCGTCGCAGCGACTCCCGCCACTTCAATCTGAGGATCAGCGGATAGAATCTTGCTAAGACGGCTCCGCACCATCACCGCATCGTCTACGATTAAAACCCGAATGGTTTGCATGATTTCGCTCATACGCGAAATTGGTTCACAATGGCTTGCAAACTTACAGCCATTTGAGTGAGTTCCATAGCGGCTTGAGACGTATTGCTGGCTCCGGTGGTGGTGGTTTGAGCATTTTGAGCTACCACACCAATGTTTTTAGCAATATCGGAACTGCCCTTCGCGGCTTCAGACACATTTCGGGCGATCTCGTTTGTTGTGGCCGTTTGTTCTTCAACAGAACTGGCGATCGTCGTTTGGATATCACTGATTTGATTAATCACCGCTGTAATTTGCGTAATGGCATCGATCGCACTCTTAGTATCGGTTTGAATCGCTTCGATGCGCTGGCTGATATCCTCAGTAGCAGACGCCGTTTGTTTCGCCAATTCTTTAACCTCACTGGCGACCACAGCAAACCCTCGGCCTGCATCACCCGCACGTGCCGCCTCAATCGTAGCATTCAATGCCAGCAGATTGGTTTGCTGGGCGATCGACGTAATGACTTTAATCACTTTGCCAATTTCAACACTGCTCTGACCCAGTTTTGTAATCGTCTGATTGGTTTGATCAGAAGTTTTCACGGCTCCTGCGGCTACTTTTGCTGCATCTGCAGCACTTTTAGCAATTTCTCGAATGCTAACGTTCATTTCCTCGATCGCCGTGGCAACCGTAATCGCATTCTGGCTGACCTGTTCCGCCGAGGCAGACGCGGACGACGCCTGTTCAGCCGTTTGGTCAGCATTATTTGTCATTTCATTACTGACAGCCGTCAGTTCTTCAGAGGCGGCAGCAACAGTGGTCGCAATCTCTGTCATCTGACGCATAGACTCCCTCAAGTTTTGAATCATTTGATTCACATTCCCGCTGAGGGTACGAAATTCTCCCACATTCTCCACCTCGATCTGATTGGCCAGATCGCCCTGCGCCACGGCAAGCGCAATGTCAGCGGTACTCCGAACCTGCGTAGTCACCTGAGCAGATAGGCCGTTAACACTATCTATTAATTCCTGCCAAACGCCGGACGCGCCTTCAACCGTGGCTACCGCACCCAAACGCCCCTCGGTACCAATTTCTCTGGCCACCCGTGCGACTTCGGTTGCGAACAGATGGAACCAGTCAATCAAGCGATTCATTAGAGTGGCAACGTGCAGCAATTCGCCTGCAAGCGGCTGTCCATCAACCTCCAGCGGCATTTGCTGCGTTAAGTTTCCCTGAGCGATCGCACTTAAGCTCCGTTCAACAGCCGTAATGCCTTGAGCCAACGCGCGATCGCGACTCACCCATTGATTAAATTCACGCGCAATCTCACCCAATCCGTTGGTTTCGTCTAAGCGAACTGAAAAGTCACCTGCATTCACCGCCCGCATCGCTTCAAGCAACTCTTTCACGGGTACCTGTGAGGCCATTGTTGATGCTAACGATTGTTCTACGCTCTCTGTCGAATCAGACGTCATTCGTCTCTCCTATAAATCAGTAGGCTGAATCTAAAATCTTTTCGGTATTGAGTACCAGCAAAAAATCATGTTCAAGTCTGTACGCACCCTTTAAAGCAGATTGAATGTGAGGATGTAGGGTGGCCGGAGGCGGCTCCAATGCTTCAACAGAACAGTCCAATACATCTCCAATGTCATCCACAATAAAACTAACCACATCATCAGCCGTATTCACAATAATGTTATAGACAGGCTGTTCTTCCATATCCGATTCTGACGTGACGCAGGCAGACGATCGCAGCCCTAATCGACAGGGTAAATCCACTACCGGAATGACCTGTCCACGCAGATTCATTAACCCGCAGATGTCACGAGCCGCAAGCGGAATACGCGTGAGCGGCTGTTGTCGAATCACTTCTTGTACATCTTCAACGCCAATTCCAAATCGAGTGTGATCGAGAAAAAAAGTGCAGATTTGCTGGATAGCCATACGTCACCTCCTGCCTCCACTCATCAGCGCTCGTGCTGCATAATAGGGATCTGACAGAGCAACGATCGCATTTAGATCCAAAATTTCGGTAATCTGCCCCTGCACGGTCGCGTAACACTGCATCCCCGGACGGTTCGCGGCTCCCGTTACGCTGAGCGACTCTTCTACAATATCGAGAATTTGATGCACTACCAGCCCGATCGTATGATTCTCATCGAATGCAATCACTACAACCGCAACAATGTCTGCAAACTCAGACAGAGGGCGAGCCGTTCCGCTAAAAACCACCTCTAAATCAATCAACGAAACAATCCGATCGCGATATTGCATCACATACTGACCGCCCACCTGCTCAATGCGATCGCGTGAAATCATGTCTAATCGAGTCGCATGAGTGAGACAAATCCCCAGGCGTGAATTTTGCGGCCCCAGCACGATCAGGATTAAAGGGCGATCGCTCTCTTCTACGTCAGACATAACAGAGTCCATCTGGGTCTGCCGCTGCACACCTGCATGTTGAGCCAACCCTGGCACATCTAGAATCAGTGCAGCACTCCCATCTCCTAAAACCGTCACGCCAGCAAACATATTTAAGGATTTCAACTGTTTACTCAGCGGCTTTACCACAATGTCCTGGGTATCTTCGATCTGATCCACGATGAGACCAAATCGGTATCCGTCTGTTGAAATCACGACCATATAAAGCAGATCGCTGTCCTGGGAAGACGGCGGCAACTGCAAGACCGACGCGAGATTGACTAAGGGTAAGATTTGTCCGCGCAGTCGGAAGACTGGGACATTCAGCAGTGTTTCAATACGGCGCTCGATTTGATCGTGGCCTTCGATTCGGATCAATTCCTGCACGCTGGCTTGAGGAATAGTCAACCGCTCCCCACCACTAGAAATCAGCAGGGCTGGAATGATGGCAAGCGTTAGCGGAATTCTCAGGCGAAAGGTCGTTCCATACCCCGGATGGCTATCAATCTCAATGGTGCCATTGACCGAGTCAAGATTGCGACGCACCACATCCATGCCAACGCCACGACCGGATAAGCGGGTGACCTCAGGTGCGGTTGAAAATCCGGGGAGAAAGAGCAGATCCAACACGTCTCGATCGCTAAGGGATTCCACCTGAGCTGCACTCATTAATCCCTGCTGTTGCGATCGCCGCTTGATTTGAGCCGGATCAATGCCTGCTCCGTCATCACTAATCTCAAGCGTCACTTTACCGTTTTCCTGCAATGCTCTTAGCTTCAAAGTGCCTTGCGCGGGTTTGCCTTTGGTTACTCGTACATCCGGTGGCTCAATGCCATGATCAATACAGTTGCGGACGAGGTGAGTGAGGGGATCTTTCAATGCCGCAATCAGGCTGCGATCCAACTCCGTCTCGCTGCCGTCCAACTCTAATGCCACCTCTTTACCACAGGCGATCGCCGTCTCTCGCACCAGACGCGGCAAACTGCGCCAGAGGGTACTAATGGGCTGCATTCGCGTTCGCGTAACCCGGTCTTGTAGCTCATTGGTAATGAGATTAAGCTGCTGACAGGTTGAAAGCAGGGCCGGATGGGTGATGACGGGCATTAGTTGCAGCACCCGGTTACGCGCGAGCACTAGCTCACTCACCAGATTCATCATCTGATCCAGTAGATCAACCTGCACTCGAATGGTGGAATCCAGAGCTGAATCAAGCACCTCGGACGCGAAAGGATCGGACGTGTCTAAAACCGTAAAGCCCTCTGTTGCAATATAGGAGGTAGATGCGGCAGAAGGAGCAAGAGTAGTCGGAGCAACCGGGGAGGCGATCGTAATATCTGTAACAGAATCAGGGCTACAAAGAGCCGCTAATGTAGCGATTAGAGCAGAATAATCCTGGCTGCCTTCGGTTGCCGTTGTTTCGATGGTATGTAGGGTTTGGCGAATCGCGTCTGTTAATTGCAGCAGCGCTGTTGCTGTGGCCGGGGTGATGGGGTGCTGAGTGGTGCGAATCGTATCTAATAGCGTTTCTCCGGCATGGGCGATCGCCTCTAGTTTAGGCAGCGGCAGAAATCCACAGTTTCCTTTAATCGTATGCAGCGCACGATACAATTGATTCAATCGACGCTGGTCAAACGCTCCCCGTTCAAGGTTCAAAACATCTTGTTCAAACTGATTCAGGATCTCGTGACTCTCGACGACAAAAGCCTCTAAATCTTCAGCATCGATGTCATCTAAAGACTCCATACCTCAAACATGCCCAGTACTTTATCATTGGTATAATATACCAGCCTAGAGAGAATAGTTGCAGGACGCAATCTACCCTAAAGTAGAAGTTTATCTGGGAGGAATGCTGAACACTTTCGAAATTGAATTATAGATGCTTTAAGTAAAGTACTTCAATTTAGACATAAAATCCAAAAACCTGCGCCTCCCGCTGCGCGGGAGGCGCAGGTTTTTGGATTTTATATTTAACTAAGACCACCTACTTAGTATTTCTTCAGCGAGGAGAGACCATGAACGATTCCGGTGTAGCTTCAGTGTTAGTCGTGGATGATGCCGCGTTCTCTCGACGAATGCTACGCAAGTACATCGAAGCCGAAGGTTGCAACGTTCTAGAAGCAACAAACGGGCAGCAAGCCCTAGAAATAGTGCAGCAGCACCAGCCCGACTGCATCCTAACCGATCTACTCATGCCCGATGTGGATGGCTTCCAGTTATTGCAAGCGCTGAGGGAACAGGGCTGCACAACGCCGATCGCCATTATTACAGCAGATATTCAAGATAGCTCCCGCCAGCGTGGGGTAGAGCTTGGAGCCGCAAAATTTATTAATAAGCCTGCGAAAGAAAACGAAGTCCGCCAAACCGTTCGACAATTGTTGCAGAAATAAGGAAGCGATCGCTCATGCCGTTAATTACCGACGAGCAACTTGATGCCCTCCAGGAATTTATCAATATTGGGGTAGGGCGGGCCGCAGGGATGCTCAATGAGATGGTCGAATCTCCCATTGTACTTAATATTCCGGTTCTGCAAATCTTTAGAAGTGAGGCGCTGCGACAAGAAGTGATTGCGCGATTTAACGATCATTGTCTTTCAGTGGTTAGATTAGATTTTTCAGGCACTTTTAGCGGCAGCGCAGAATTGATTTTTCCAACAGAAAGCGCATCTACCCTGGTATCGCTGCTAACGGGTGAAGATCGCGACTCTCCAGATTTGGATGAGGTCAAAATTGGAACCCTGACCGAAGTTGGCAATATCGTCATCAATGGCGTGTTGGGGTCAATCAGCAACTTGTTAAAGCAGCAGATGAACTACAGGCTGCCCATCTATTTTGAAGATACAATCGACCGTCTGTTATCCTCGAATTATTCGTTTGATTTGGATACCGTTTTTCTGCTTGCACAAACTCGATTTGAGATCAAGCAGCTTGAGATCATCGGTGAAATTATTTTAATTTTTGAAATGTCTTCATTTGGTGAGCTACTGAACTGTATCAATCAAGAACTTAATCTGATCTCTCAATCGTGAGAGAAAGGAAACCTGTGCCATCATGTCCCAATGCCCCGATCGCTTTAGTTTACTCGATCAAATTCCGCTCGGAATCTGCGTTCTGCAATCCAACTATGATGTTGTATTTTGGAATCGCTGTCTGGAAGAATGGACCAAAATTTCGCGCGATCGCATTGTAGGGCATTCGATCTGTGACTTCTTTCCTCATTTCAACCAACCGCTATACGTCAATCGCCTGACTCCCATTTTCGCGGGTGGCCCCCCCACAATCTTTTCGTCTCAGCTCCACAAACATGTCATCCCAGCCATCCTCTCTCACGGCCAGAAGCGTATCCAACACACGACTGTAACTGCAATTCCCGTGGATGAGGGAGACGGCTTTTACGCGATGCTCTCGATTCAAGACGTTACCGATTTAACATCGCGGATTCAGAGCTATCGTCAGATGCGTGATCAGGCGATAGCCGATGCAGACGCCATCAAACGCTCAGCCAAAGCCTTACGAGAGAGTGAAGAACGGTTCCGCACGTCCGTTGAAAACATGCTGGACTGTTTTGCCATCTATCGTTCCGTGCGGAATGAACAGGGTGACATTATCGACTTTCAGGCTGAGTACGTGAATGATGCCGTTTGTCTGGTCAGCCAGATGACGCGAGAGCAACATCTCACTCAACGGCTGTGTGAATTACTGCCAGCCCATCGCGACAGTGGGTTGTTTGATGAATACTGTCAGGTGGTAGAAACGGGGCGATCGCTGGTTAAAGATAGCCTGATGTATGAAGATCAGTTTGGCCAGCAGCGGTTAACCAAAGCCTTTGATATTCGAGCCGCCAAATTTGGCGATGGGTATGTTGCAACCTGGCGAGATATTACCGATCGCAAACAAACAGAACAAGCCCTGCGCGACAGTGAGGAAGCATTACGGCAACGCGAAGAGCAGTTTCGCTTTATTACCAATACCATTCCTCAAATTGTTTGGACGACCGATTCAGATGGCGATACAGATTATGTGAATCAGCGCTGGACAGACTACACCGGGCTATCGTTAGAGGCCGCACTGAACGTTGGCTGGCAAAATCTAATTCACCCCGATGATCTCCCTCCCGTGCAAGCGTTTTGGACCAAAGCGTGCAAAACAGCGTTGAGCTATGAAATTGAATACCGATTGCGACGCTCAGATGGCATGTTTCGCTGGCATCTGGTTAAAGGGTTACCGATGCGAAATCAGCATGGTCAGGTGATCAAATGGTTTGGCACCTGCACCGATATTCACGACCAGAAGGAACTAGAGTTCGAACGCCACACCCTATTAGAGCGAGAGCAAGCGGCTAGAGCAGAAGCGGAACGCGCGAATCGGATTAAAGATGATTTTCTGGCGGTTCTCTCCCATGAGCTGCGATCGCCCCTTAACCCGATTCTAGGGTGGGCAAAGCTGTTACAAACGGGCAACTTTGATGCGACTAGAACCGCTGAAGCATTGGCCACCATTGAGCGAAATGCCCGTCTGCAAACGCAACTGATTGATGATCTTCTGGATGTGGCTAAAATCCTCCGGGGCAAACTCAGTATGGAGATGGCTCCGGTCGATCTGGTATTTGTAATTGAAGCGGCGATCGATACGGTCAGAGCCGCCGCAACCGCCAAGTCTATCCATCTGCATCCCATCCTGCCTCAAATTGGCCAGGTATCAGGAGATGCAGCCCGGCTCCAGCAAATCGTGTGGAACTTGCTATCGAATGCGATTAAGTTCACACCCATGGGAGGATCGGTCGATATTGAATTATCCTTAGTGACCGATCCTTCATCAGCCGTGCATGACCAACCCTACATGGCCCAATACGCACAAATTGCGGTTCGAGATACGGGCAAAGGCATTAAACCTGACTTTCTACCCTATATTTTTGAGTCCTTCCGGCAGGAAGATATCTCTACGACTCGTCAGTACGGTGGACTGGGATTGGGATTGGCGATCGTTCGTCATCTCGTTGAAGCACATGGCGGTACTATCTGGGCCGATAGCAAAGGCGAAGGGCATGGGGCAACGTTTACCGTTCGTTTTCCCCTGCTGGCTCCCAGACCAGACCGCAATCAGCCTGAGGATAGTTCCAAGCAAGACCTGGATCTGACTGGCATTCGAGTGTTAACAGTCGATGATGAACCGGATGCGCGCGCCCTGTTAAACGCGTTACTCACGCAATATGGAGCGGAGGTGCTGATGGTTACATCAGCGGCGGAGGTACTGGCCAGCCTGGAATTATTTCAACCGCACGTGTTAATCAGCGATATCGGAATGCCTGAAACAGACGGCTATTCTCTAATTCAGCAAATCCGCGCGCTATCATCTGAACAAGGCGGACAAGTCCCGGCGATCGCTTTGACGGCATATGTTCGAGAAGAGGATCATCAACATGCGATCAACAGTGGCTATCAACGGCACATCACAAAACCGCTTGATCTAGAACAGCTCGTTCGAGCTGTGATGGCATTGACAGATAGCAAACCTTTACCCATCTCTGAGATTAAGTCATAACATCATACTGACGTGAATTCGATGAACGCGCAAAAGATATCTCGCGCGTCACGCAGGATACTTTTTGCGCCATTTTAGCTGCGCGTCGCGCGGCTGAAATGGCGCTATCGAATTTATAGCTGTATTCGTTCGGGTTAAGACGGGGCGCAGGGATGAAACCCCTGGCTAGAGGCGAAGCCCCCATACCCCTCTTGGTTTTCGATGTCCTAACAGGACATGACTACAGCTATTACCTCGGTAATTTAATAGAGTGTATTGTGTGGCGCGCAAAGCGCGCCACACAATACACTCTATGTTTTTTATGCATCCTCAAATATTGCCAAAGTAATATATATGAACTTAAGTTTGGTTTAAACCTGAACTCAAGTTTGATGCCGTTTCTATCCTTGAGATCACTTTACGACTGATCGTTTTGGAGCTTGAAATATAGCCTTTGAATAGGCGACAGATTTAAGTAAATTCTCTAAATTGAGAACATACGGTGACCGACGAGACGGTTAGAGCAGGGGATTTGGGGGCTGCACCCCAACTAGAGGTTCCACCCCTACACTCTGTTCTAACTAACTCTTCAATTGCTATATAAACAACGGTGTAGCATTCATTCTGCAAACAGATCATTACGTATTTCCAACACACTGTGTTTTAAGTCACAGACTCAATTCAATGTAACACCCCAAGGAAAGGGGCGCAGCACAAACTCTTTGGGGTTTTAATTATGTCTAACTACTGAATAAAGATTTCTCCTCTACTTCACTCAAATTAAGTTTTTCATTCGCTGTTTTTACATTCTTGATCTTGAAACCTGAGCATTACCAAAAGACGGAAAGTAAAGCCATGTATACAGTTCCATCATCTCATCCTAATCAACAATATTCCGCTGTTTCTCGCAACCGCAATCGGGGTGTCGTGTTATCTGAGCGGGGATGGCAGAAACTAATCCAGGCTGGTGCTATTTATGATCAAGTCGGTAATCGCTATACCTATGAGAACCTTAGTGAGCGATCGCTCCTCAACGAACGAACGATTAGTCGTCTCCTCAGTTGTGAAGCGAGAGTAGACAAACGCAGTCTGAAAATCTTCTTTGCCGCGTTCGATTTACAGCTTGATAGCGGTGACTATACGACTACCAACGGTTATTCAACGCATCATCCTACTTTAGATTCTTCACGCGATCGCAATTCAATCCTTCACATAAATGAAGCAGAGTTGTCTTATCAAGAACTGATTGAGTTATATCAGCGGTTGGTACAAGATTTGAGACGTCTTTCTCACCTGCTCAACTTAGATGAAATGAGTGGAGGAATTCCATTAAAGGCAACAGAACTGAATTAGACGTAAACTCGACGATGCGCAAAGAACGTGGCTCGCGCGACGCGCGAGCCACGTTCTTTGCGCCAATTCAGCCGCGCGACGCGCGGCTGAAATATATAGCAATCGAGGGGTTAGTTAGGACGGGGTGCAGGGGTGGAACTCCTGACTGGGGGCGAAGCCCCCATACCCCCTGTCCTAACCATCTCAACGGTTGCTATAGCTGTATTCATTCGGACTAGGGCGAGTTGCAGGGGTTCCACCCCTGGTTGGGAACAAAGCCCCCATACCCCTCTTGGCTTTCGATGTCCTAACGGACATGACTACAGCTATAGCAATCAAATTCACGTTAAAAATGGCGCATGTACCATAGGAGAACAGCTTACCGATTTACAATGACAACGATCTCAGTTCCCTGACCCGGCTGACTTTTAATGATTAATTCACCGCTAATATGTTCAGCCCGTTCACTCATTCCCAATAAACCAAATCCTGTACTAGCGGATATCTGGTCAACTTTAAAGCCCTGTCCATTGTCCTGAATTCGCAAAAGGCACTGCGTTTCTTCATAGACTAATTCAACCTGAATGGTGTCGGCATGGGCATATTTAATAGCGTTGGTTAACGCTTCTTGTCCGATGCGTAAAAGGTTATTCTCAACGTCTGGCGCTAAAGAGTAGGGAATACCCATCACGTGACAGGTCAAATGAGTTTCTGTTGAGGATTTCATTTGGGTTGTCAAGTGTTTGAGAGCACTGTATAAATCCTTTTCCTCTAGCAGTTTGGGTCGGAGAGCCGCCACCGATCGCCGAGCTTCTGCCAATCCAGTCCGCGCTAATTCATCCACCGTTTGGATATGGGCCTGTGCAGTTGCGGGCTTTTTGACGATGAGTTCGGCGGCGGCTCCAGCGTGTAGCAAAATTCCAGTAAAGGCTTGCGCTAACGTATCGTGAATTTCGCGCGCCATGCGGTTGCGCTCGTCTAAAACCGACGCTTCTTCTGCTCGTTTGCGATCGCTAATATCCTGTCCAATCCCCACAAAGAGCCGATCGGCGATCTGTACGTTAGCCCAAGCTGTGTCTACAGCATGATGATCTTTGGTTCTAATCGTCAGGTCTAACCATGCGCCTGTTGCAGCCAGCATATGATCTAAAATCTGCTGGTGTTGCTCCGCATCAAAGCTACATTCAGTAATCAAATCAAGATCCTGTAGATCTGCACTTGACCATCCTAAAACCTGTTCAAACTGATGATTAATGAATTCAATTTGTCCCTCTGCATTATACAGAGTAATCATCACCGGACTATAATCTACGATCGCCTGTAACAACTGTTTCTGTTGACTCAGCGTTTCTTCAGTTTGTCTGCGTTCAACGATCTCCTGCTCTAACTTTAAAGTTCGCTCTTCAACTTTTTGTTCCAGAGTATGAGTATAGTCCTTCAGGTTTTCCCACAGTAAATAAACGTTGCCTGTGATTGCAGATCCAATCAAGGCAAATAGCGGCGGAATGATAATAATCCACCAGCCGATCAGAAATAGCAGATACGCGCCGCCAACCAAAACAGCACTCAACAGAAGCACTCCAATCAGCGTTTGGCGAGGCGATCGCGATCGCCATCCGACCACCGCTCCAGTGGCAGACCACAGGACGATCCACAGCCATTCCAGCGGATCGGGCCACACGTTCAGGAAGGGCCGTCCCTCTAAAGCCGCGCTGAGCAATTGACTGGTTAATAACGCATGAACTTCGACACCCGCAGGGGCTGCGATTGAGTCAGTCGTGTAAGACGTGAAGAATTTATCTTCGAGACTTTCTGCGGTTAAGCCAATCAAAACAATGCGATCGTACATGACGTGTTGCGGTACCCGCCCCTGCAACACGTCCGTGATGGAAACCGTGCGAAAATGATGTCGCAGTTTAGGAAAGTATGACAGGATTTGGTATCCACCTGCATCAACCCCGACATAGCCACCATCATTGGGTTTCAAGGCCGTAAACATGGCTCGACCTAAGCGAAAATGACCACCGTGGGAGCCAACCATTTCAAGCTGAATTTCCTCATGCTTGAGATAGACAAACGCTAATTGTGCTCCAAGGGTTGCGATCGATCGTCCATCTTGATTGCCGAAATACAGCAAACTGCGACGCACTCTGCCATCCGTATCCAGGAGAAGATCACTCGCACTGATTTGATTCGGTCGCTTTAAATCGGGAGGTGGTTGAACGACCTCGCCCCGCGCCGTTTTGATTACTTTTTCAATCCCAACCAGATTAGGGGTAGAGGTGAAAACATTGACCAGATCTGAATGACCCGGTTCTACAGGCAAATCTCGGAAAATATCTAGCCCAATCACTCGCGGCTCTTGTCGTTTGATCGATACAATCAACTGAGCCAGTACCGCATCAGACATGGGCCATTGTCCCAGTTGCTTAATGTCTGACTCATCTACCGTAACGAGGACAATGCGGGGATCAGCGGGTTCAACCTGACGGAGACGAAACATCTGGTCAAGAGCCACCAGTTCCATCGTCTGAAGCACTCCTGTGAACCGCAAGATCAGCAAACTTCCGGCGATACTGGGAACCGTGACCAGCACTCCGCGCCATCGCCAAATCTGCTGTTTTAAGAACATCCACATAGGATAAATGCGATCGCTCAACACAGGTTATCTCGGTCTGCTTGGGCTGATATCGATCATCGTATTCACACCTCCAGATTGCAAAACATTATGCCAAGCGACATTGATCTCTGGATCATCCGGCTGACTGCGCTTTAACTCCAACAAAAGAGCAAGAGCGTCATACCAAACACCACTCTCCTGGTACAGATCAATGCGCTGTCTAACAGGCGCTTGCTCCAGTTGATGTAAGCGGGTCGGATCAAGCTCAGTTCGCTGAACGGTACCTGTCACAAACTGGTCAGATAGACGATCGCTTGGATTGCAAATGACAGCAAATGACCACGTATAGGATCTATTAATCTCTAACGGAGCCACCTGATCTGGCAGCATAATGCTAATGATATCGGGAGTATTGGTTAAGGCGATCGCTGTTCGATAAACCCCCTGCCCACCTCGAAGGCGGAGGCTAAATTCTCCAGTTTCAGCGCTGGTTTTGGGTACATACACCAAAAACGTGGGATGGGCAGACAGCGTTAAGCCGGATTGAGTCGTCGGGATGAGGGCCGTTAAGGGTGGGTCAGTGGGTGTGGTGACCGCATCTTGAGGACACGCCGTTGGAGCACGTCGCCCTCCTGCCACAGAGCTACCCGGATTAGTCGGCGGCGGTGGCGGCAGCGTTTGCTTGCGGGTGTTCTGGGCAGCATATTTTTCGGGCTGATGCCGTTCCGTTGGACGTAAAGCCAAGGCAGCAGGACTGCTGAATGCGATCGCTAGGGTTGAAGCCAGGGCAATCCCCATCGGCATTTGATATAGCAGCAATTTGATCGAGAACATACGGTAAATCGTTTCTTAAAAAACAGAAAAAAAGTGGTTTAGAGCCAATTTCCTAAAAGCACGAAGGGTGCCCAGTAATAAGGCGAACTGTAATCATCCTGGTGTAATAGCTTAACCTGAGCATGACGCAGCGCAGCAGCTTTTGTCGTTCCAGGCTGACCTAATTCTCGATAAAACTCAATCATCAACAGAGCCGTGGAGCGATCGCTGACAGACCATAACGACGCCAGCGTGCTGCGCGCCCCCGATCGGACTGCTACACCAGCCATGCCTAATGCCGCACGGCGATCGCCCACAGCGGTGTCGCACGCACTCAGCACCAACAGTTCGATAGGATGACGATTTCCCGCTCTGACGCGGAGCAGTTGATCCAGTTCTTTAACATTAATGCGTCCATCCCACGTCAGGATGAATGTATCGTCTGCATTGGAGCTAAACTGACCGTGCGTAGCCAGATGCACAATGGATGTCGATGTAGAATCAAGCTGAGCTTGAAACGATTCATTGGTAAATGACTGATTTAACAACACTTGCGCTGGAATTTCTGCCTTGATCTGATCTATTTCAACCGCGACATTGGGCAATGCCGTAAATCCCTCACGCGCCTGACTCAATCCTGCTAAAAGTCCCTGAACCTGTTGGTGAACAAGCGGTTTGGGCTGTAAAAGTTGTAGCCCCGGCGTTAGCACTACACTATATTTTTCAATCAGATAGCGCTCGCCATCGTGCAGGGCTGCCATAGGCACACTGCGCAGCAATCCATCCGGCACAAATACAAGCGTTTGAATATCACGGGTCGTCAGTTCAGGTTCTACAGGTCGTAATAGCACGTCATAAACCTGCTGAACAAGGGGGAGCCAATCTTCTATAAACGCCGTTGGTCTGAGCGATTGACGCATTTGAGTGAGAAGCTGCTCTACCTCTGCTTGAGGTAACGCAGTTCTGTGATAGCGCAGTGGCTGATCGGGCAATGCCACGATGACCGCAAGCTGAGTGGGCAAGATAATCGGATAGATAACAGCCGCATGGGGATCAACCTGATCAATTTCAACCGGATGAGCATTCACACATGCCTCTCGGAAGAAATTATCGAGTTCTGCGAGCTGAAGAGCTTCCATGACCTCACGCGCTTGTTTCAGATGATCCTGGCTCGGTGTATGGGTTTCAGACTGCAACAGCAGCTCTACAAATTGTCGATAAACAGGTTCAACGCTTTCTCGAAACGAAAACTGCACATCTTGATTGATCGCCACTAAATCACTGCGAAGCGACTGTAATGTTTTTACGGCTTCCCCATAAGCGATCGTGGCCTGTTGCAAATCTCCCGTTGTTGCGCAGGGCTGTGTTCCCTGACACATGATCCGTCCAAGCTGCCACTGCCACTGATAGATAATATCCGGCGCAGCGATGGATTGGGCCAAATTCAATGCCTGTTGAGTGAGCGTTTTCGCGTTTTCCCATTGATGCGTCGTTTCATACAGATTCCCTAATGTGCCAAGGGCATAGGATTCGGCACGGGGATCACCCATACGGCGGGCCTGCGGAACTGCCGCTGCCAGCTCTTGAGCTGCGGTATTTAGAACATCGAATGATACACGATTCTCTGATAGCGCGATCGCCCCATTTTGCATTCTAATTAAACTCTGAACCAGATTAATTTGGGCATAAACAGCCAGACGACCAGGCGGCAATTGGGCAATCTGAGTCTGAATATCCGATAGTAAATGCTGTGCATCGGCCAACCGATTGCTCTCAACCAGCAGACTAAACTGAGCCAGTTGAACTTGAGTTTTGGCGATCAGGGAGGGAGCTACGGTGACAGCCTGCTGGTAAAACGCGAGGGCAGCATCCGGCTCACCCTGAGCACGAGTGGTGTTGCCTAAACTGAGCAGAATGCCGCTGATTTCAGAGTCCGATGCAGGGGTATTGTCCTGGAGATTTTTAGCGATCGCCAAGCTTTGTTCTAACACCACCCGCGATTGAGCCAGATTACCGACCAATCGCAACATTTTGCCTAGATTGCGCAATCCAGCTACCTTGAGCCGCGAATCGGGCTGAGTTTGCAGCGTGTGGTCTACCTGAGCCAGCAGCGTCATGGCGCGTCTGTACAGTCCTTCTGCCTGTAAGGCTCGTGCCTGGTTCATTTGGCTGCCTAAAATGCCGCTGATATCGTTTGTATGGCGGTAGGCTTGCTCAGCCTGCTGCCAGGTTTCTAGCGCCGCAGCAGATTGATTCTGGGTAAGCTGTAGCTCGCCTTGCGCCGTGAGCACCTGGGCTAAAACGGATGAAACGTCTGGATGAGACGCTCGACCTTGAGCCGTGAGCAACGCCGTTGATTGAGCGATCGCACCATTGGCCGCTTGCCACTGTCCCACATCTGCATAAGCCGTTGACAAAAAACTGAGGACTAGCGCTTGATTCAGGCGATCGCCCTGCTCCTCGTAACGCGTGACCGCCTGCTGCCAGAGGGCGATCGCTTCCGAAATTTGGCCTGCCTGATAGCGATCCTCTGCCTGCTGCACAAGCTGCGGCAGAGCCGTTACAGCCCTCTGAGAAAATGGCAACGTCGCATCTACAGGTTGCTCTTGGGTTTCTACCCCGATTGGATCGGGAGAGACTTGCACCGCAGCAGCGATCCCGGCATGAAGACCGACAGCAATGAGAACGCCCAATAGAGCAAATTGCAAGCCGCGAAACCAACCGTTCGTTGAAAAACAGCGCCACAGCATGGTTGAAATCGCTATATCAGTTTGTTTAACGTAAATTTGATAGCCCGATTTTGCGTGCGCGGCGCGCACGTAAAATTGGGCTATCAAATTTACGTTTGTTCAGCTATCGTTGCAGTTTTTTCTCAATAAGACCAGTCAAGATAAGTAAGTTAATTTCCTCCAGAAACCTTATAATCTCCCCGGACAGGTAGGCGTCTGAGTGAAGGCAGAGGGCGCGACGGGATCAGATGCGGTTGCAACCAGCGTCACCTCGCCTGTAGCGGATGTCTGCCATCCCGTTGCTTCAAGGAGCATTGCAGTAGGAGCAGCGGATGACATCGTAGACGAGACGGAAGGGTCAGAGGCGGGAATTGCGGTCTGCTGAGTTACTGTTAATCGGCGTCGGTCTTGCCAGCCTGCATCATCGTCAAGCTGCGCTTCTGGATTGGGAGGTAATCCACCGCGACCGCTGACGATAAACGAGTTGCCCTGGTCAGCCGCACAGCCGCGAGCAATTAACCGGGATGAATCCTCCACATCAACCGGAAGCTCTACTAAACCAGAGGTAGGGTCAATTCCTGTAATGGTGATTGCGATCGTTCCGTCTAAAGCGGCGTTTGCACCTGTAGCTGTAATGTCGCTCAACGGCGTCAGGCGCAGCCGGGGCTGAAGGCCAAAAATGGCAGACGCATTAATGTCGATATTGCCCCCCCGAAAGTTTTCCGAGTTGGCGCTAATGTTGCTATCTTCGCGGGGTACAGCGATTAGAAATCGGGTACTCAGTGCCATATCACCACCGGGAATGCTGCGGCCCGTTGCATTGGTCGTGATGTTGCTGCCGTTGCGCAGAAGAATTAGGGGCGATCGCAAATTCATATCGCCACCCCCACCCGACGTATCTGCCCGAATTCTGCCGTGATGGTTGAGAAAAATGCGATCGGCATCCACGAAAAGAGAACCCGCCCGTCCGGTACTGGAACTGCTAACCGTGACTTCTGCCCGATTCTGGATATTGAGATTGCGGGTGCGGAGAGTTAAATTTCCGCCTGTTCCTTGCCCCCCAGTTCCGGCAGCAATGATCGAGCCATTCCCGGTCAGCGTAATCGCTTCTGGAGCCGTAATCGTCAATGTCCCCCCGCGACCGCTGTTGGTTGTCGCCGCCGAAATTTGTGCCCCCCGCTGAAGCTGTACCGTTACCCGTGACCCCGTTCGCGGTTGAATGGTGAGATTGCCCGCATCAGCAGCGGTAGACGTTTGTGCAAAAAGACCACTCAACGCTCCAGCCAGCCGCAAGTTGGACGATCGCAGCGTAATATCCCCCGCTCGGCCCTGTCCGGCAGTACTGGCCACGAGACGACCACCGTTCAGCAGCGAGAGGGCGTTTGTGGTGAGGGCGATCGCCCCACCCGCCCCGCTGGAATTCATTTCAGTATTGGTAAATAACCCGCTGGCGGCACTGACCGGATCAACAGCGGCTCCACCCAATTGCGCCAGTCGAGCAGTAAAGGTGGCATCTTGCCCCACGATGCGCAGGCGATCGCTCGCATAGACGGTAATATTTCCGGCTTGACCGCTGCTAAAAGCCGTGGTGAGCAACTGACCACCCCTGGTCAGATCAACGGTGTTTGCATTCACCCTAATTTCACCGCCCCGTGCCGTACTCGTTGAGCGAGCGCTCAAGACCGCTCCGCCATTCACCCGCAGCGCATCCGTATCCACTCGAATCTCTCCTCCCTGCCCCGTTGCGGTGTTCTCAGTATTCGTTAACAGCCCGCTGGACGATCCATCTGGATTGAGCCCGGAGAGCATCACACCCCTGGCAGCCCGCACTCGAATGTTGCCTGCATTCCCCTGGCCAGCCGTACTTGCAACCAATCGGCCTCCCCGATCAATCGTCAGTTGTCCCGTTGTCACTCGGATATTGCCTCCTCCACCGATCGAGTTTGCTTCTGTATTGGCATACAGGCCGCTGGCTGAACCTGCCCGAATGGCACTGATCTCATCGCCTAGTTGAGGTGTTCGGTTGGCATAGTTAGGATCAGTGCCAGAAATAGCGACCCGGTTGCTGGCGTTAATGACAATATCCCCAGCTCGACCCTGATTGAACGTGGTCGTTGCCAACTGTGCCCCGTTCGTTAAGGACACCGATCCCGCTGTAATGCCGATTTGCCCCCCATTGCCGATCGCGCCAGCTTCAGCGCGGGTGATGATGGCACTTGGAGAGATCGGATTGGCTCCATCCAAAGACACGGCATCGCGAGCCGTCACCGTCACATTCCCCGCATCCCCTTGACCTCGCGTGCTGGTAGACAGTTGCGCCCCATGGGTGACTGAAAGCGATCGCGCCGTAATATCAATATCGCCGCCTCTCCCCACAGCTCCTACATCCAGTGCGCTGATGGTATCACCACCGTCTAAGGTTACAGCATCTCTAGCCTGAATCTGGATATTGCCTGCCCTGCCTTGCGCTTCAGCATTCGTGATAATTCTGCCCTGATCAGACACTGAAAGCGAGCCTGTCGTAATGCTGACATCTCCGCCATTGCCCGTCGAGCCTTCTGTCGCTGACGTAAAGATGCCGCTACGGTTAATTGGCAACAGAGGGGCTGTGCCACGAATCTGCACGGCATCGCGAGCATGAATGGTGACGCGTCCTGCATTGCCTGTACCACCAGCATTGGCGCTATTCAGCGCGCCACCATTGAGCAACGATAGCGTTCCAGTGGTAATCGTGATATCCCCACCTTGAGCCACCGCACCAGGGTTCACCTGCGTGAAAATCGTGCTAGCAAATGCTCCATCTGACGCTTCGCCTTCTACAGAAACGCGATCGCGAGCATTAATCGTCACACTACCTGCATTGCCCTGTCCCTTTGAATTGAAAATCAGTTGCGCGCCACCTGCCAAAACCAGCGATCCCGTCGTAACAAAAATGCCACCCGTGTTGCCGATCCCGGTATCTTCCACAATCCCAAACACATTACTACCCTGATCGAAAAAAACGCGATCGCGGGCATTAATTGTCACGCGCCCCACCGTGCCCTGTCCGCCCACAGCGGCAACCAGTTGGGAACCACCTGTCAGAACCAGCGATCCTGTGTTGAGCGTCATATCCCCGACATGACCTTGACCTCCGGGCAACACTTCAATGCGCAGAGTTGCTCTGGTCTCAAGATTGATCGTATCTGTCACGTCAATTTGAATGCCTCCTGTTTGAGCATCCGCAAACCCTTCGTCTGATTCAATGCCGACTCGCACCCGACTTCGTCGGTTTAACGACAGGTTGCGAGCAGCGATCGCAACGCTGCCACCCTCCGCTGCTAAAACATTGATTCTAGAATCGTTGAGCAAAGACACATCTGCCCGCGCAACTCCATCGGGAATAGTCAGTTGCCAATCTGGAGAAATCGTCGTTAAACCAACGGTTCCTATCCCACCCACGCTGCCGACTTCAACATAGCTTCCCGGACTGGCCACCCGCCCATTGTCAAACTGCACGGAACCACCCACCAGCAGCAAATTTTGCCTCAGCGGCACTTGCAATCCTGAACCGTTAAACGTCGATTGATTGACGATCGGCTGGGGCGTTTGATTGAAAAACAGAGCATTGGGATTCACGGTGAGCAATTGACTGGGCAACGGTTGTGTGGGATCGCTGCTAAACACTTCACCATTGGAAAAGCCGATCGCGCGGGCCGTTGTCGCCGCAAAGGAACCCCCAATATTCAGTGAGGCATTTGGCCCAAACAAAATGCCATTGGGATTTAGCAAAAACAGATTGGCCGTACCATTGGCCCGAATCACACCGTCAATATTTGAAATAGATCCACCCGTCACACGACTGAAAATCGTTTGCACATTAGCCGCATTGTTAAAGAAGGCAGACCCGCCCGTTGGCACGGAAAACTGACTAAAACTGTGAAAGAGATTGCCACCCCGTTGCGCTCCCCCGTCAATCTGAAAATCGGGGTCGCCCGTGACTTGCGATCGCTCTCCCACAGGCAACGTATCATCTGGAATCACCTGAGCCAAACTCGGTTGCACCCACAGCCATGCCCCCACAACACTACTGGTTACAGTCCACGTGAATTGACTCAATCGGTAATGCATGAGTTGCAACGGCTTACTGTAATAGAAGAGATGATTCAGATGAGCGATCGCAGCAAGTCATGACTCAAGTGCTAAAGCATTTTTACAATGGATACCATTGATCGCCCTCAAATTAAGCTAGAGTTCTAACACCGCATGGCTCATGTCACCTAACATATCTTGATTAATGCGATCGGTGTTAGAAGATCTTTAAAGTAACCTGACCCATCCATTTGCATTGAAGAGCAAAGCATTCGAACAAGAAACTTGCTTGATTCCGTTACAGACTTCCCTGGCTACGTTTCAAACATCCTCTAAGGATCGTGGATTTAATAAAACCCGAAACTTAATTGTTGAAAGCGCGGCTCTGCCGCGCTTTCAACAATTAAAAATTTGGTTTTAATTTGTTCGCGATCCTAAGTAGGTAGCTGTAATTAATTGTAGGAAGGGGGTTTGGGGGCTTCGCCCCCAGGCAAGGGGTTTCCACCCCCTCCACCCCCCAAATCATCTTTAGTTTAATTACACCCAGCTACTTAAAGGCTAGCAATTCCTCGCTTCAGAGCAATAATTGTGGCCTGGGTTCGATCCTTGGCTCCCAGCTTGCTGAGAATTCGGTTGATATTAGATTTGACGGTGCTTTCGCTAATGTTTAAGGCCGCACCAATTTCCAAATTGCTCATGCCCTGCGCAACCAACTGAAGCACCTCTAACTCACGCTGGCTTAACTCTGGATGCTCCATGCGCTGCACCAATTTGACTGCAACGTTGGATGGAATATACTGCTGTCCCTGGTGAACCGCACGAATAGCGGCTCGCAATTCAGCAGGTCTACAGTCTTTTAGCAAATAGCCCTTTGCGCCTGCTCGTAACCCCTGGTAAATATCCTCGTCACTGTCATACGTGGTGAGCACCATGATGCGAGCCGTTTTGAATTCAGCGCGAATGGCACTAATGGCTTCTACGCCTCCCATCTGAGGCATCCGCAAGTCCATCAACGTGACATCCGGTTGCTCTTGACGGAAGAGGGCGATCGCCTCGATGCCATTTCGAGCCTGCCCCACGACCGTCATATCCGATTCTTCATTAATGATGGCGGCTAATCCTTGCTGAACGATGGCATGATCATCCACAACCAGAACACGAATGGCTGGATTCATAAAGTGCCTACTCCCAACTCACAGTAAGGGTTTGCGCTAACGCCTCGTTTTTTTTGCACTATGCAGGTACGGTCTTCTAGAACTTAGGCTACTTCAGTACACTCGCGATCGCCAATGTTTGTCATTAGACCACAAAATCTTCTTGCTGTGTATCGACCTGTATAGTGACCAGCGATTCTGATGATGCAAATCAGTGGTCGTGCAAGCTCTCCTGCGGCGAACTTGCACGACCACTGATTACGGGTTTGGCGCGCCCGACGGGCGCGTCAAACCCGCAATGGATTTCAATCGGTGACTGTTCAAATCTGCATTCGACAGGCGTGCAAAGAATGAAACTTTACATCTGATTCGAGAAAATTAACGCGAGAGAGGCACGATATCTGAATCAATGAAGTCATCACCGTTTAGATTCAACAAAACATCGGATTATGACACAGGCTTCTTCTCGTGTGCTGTGGCTACAAGTATGGGGGCTGGCAACCGTACAAGGAGCGATCGCGCTCGTCTGGGTCGTCTACAATCTTTATCTGCTGCAATTGCTGAATCAGTTTGGCTTTCCGGCTGCGCTGGCCACTGGATTGCTCATTCTTGAGAACGGGCTGGCCGCGATTATGGAACCACTGATGGGCAGTTTGTCAGACCGGTCGCAACGGTGGATTGGTAGCCGCTTTCCCTTCATTGCGGTAGGCATCATTCTGTCGGCTACGGTTTTTATCGCCATCCCAACCCTTGCCGTCTTTGGCCCTCATTTACAGAGTTTGCGCTGGCTGATGCCAATTACGCTGATCGCATGGGCGTTAGCTATGACGGTATTTCGGAGTCCTGCTTTATCGCTGCTGGGACGCTATGCCTTCACGACAAACCTGCCACAGGCTGCCAGTATTTTAACGCTGGTCGGCGGATTGGCCGGAGCGCTCGGCCCGCTGGCCAATGGGTTTATTCTTAGCTTAGGCCCGATGGTCGCCTTCACTGCCGGATCATTTGTCCTCCTGGCAGCCGCTGTGGCGTTGCGGTGTGTTCACCCCAATCAACAGGTGCAGACCAGCCAGCCTGATTCAGAAGACGCTCCATCGCAAAAAACTCGCCCCCGGATTTCGATCGCCGCGCTGGCATTACTGATGGGCACAGGAATCGGCGTCGGGTTGGGATTTCGTCTGCTGATGCAAAACTTTCCAAAAATTCTGGTAGCTCAAGGGGTTGCACAACCGAATCTGATTTTAGGCATGATTTTTGTCACATTAGCCCTTACGGCCATTCCGGCTGGGCGTTTGGCGACGCACTGGGGAAATCGCATCGCAATCATCGCAGGGCTGGGAGCAATGGCGCTGGTGTGCAGCATGATGGTTTTGAACCCAAATTCCTGGATTGCCGGGGCGATCGCCATTGCCTTTGGTGCCGCATTTAGCCTGGTTTCAAACGGAACGATTCCCTTTGCTCTGTCGATGGTGCCATCCGACAAAGGTGGGTTAGGAACGGGGATGTACTTTAGCGGGGGAGCGATCGCCAATAGCGTTTTTGGCTCGCTGTTTGGCACGGGGGATAGCTTATCGCCTACGGTGGGTGGGAGCGTTGCAGCAATTGCGTTTGCGATCGCTGGGCTATGTGTTTTTGCGACGTCTAAATTGAGAACGGCCAACCATTAAGCTCATACCCCATCCGCAACCCGCACTTCCAAATCGGTAATGCTCATCCCATCCGAGAAAATGGTAACGGGGCCATCGCTGGATACAACGAAAATAATTCCTTTGGAGAAATCATAGGAGAACCGTTGAGCAGAGGTGTGGCGAGTTCCAGTATGTTCATCAATCAAGCGTTTACTCATCTCAGAGTACTTCAACTGCGCTCCTATTCCGATCGCACGAGCTTGAGCATCCAAGATAGCGGCTCCATCGGTATAGGTTAACAAGTGACGCAATACGGCAACCGAGCGATCACTGCCTACCTGTGTCTCAATATCTTGCAGCGTAAAGTTGGGGCGCATATTCTCCCATTCTGCGGCATCCGGTTCTGCCAAACACCACACCAGCGTTGCGCCAATCTTGCGAGGACTCAAGTCATGAAAACAAAATTCCAAGATGTTTTTCAAGATTTCGGGTTTGGCTTGCGGTGCACCGTGACGAATACTCTGCAACGCGCGATTAATACAGGGCTTTTTCTGCCAACTGCGATATTGATGAATAAACAGTCCTCCACCATAAAAGAGCTTAGTGGCACCATTGGCATCGGTGCTACAAATCATTGCATTTAACTCTTGCTGAAGCTGAACGAGCTGTAGTTCTGTGTAAGCTGCATAATGAGGAATAAATACACCATAAAACAACCCAGATTTAAAAATGGAAAATCCGTGACAACCATCTGCTACTCGTCTAGCTTCGGGTAAGCTAATCAACAACTTTTCAGAATTGCTTTTAATGGGAGAAATATTATTCTTTTCAATTGCAATAAATCCGTAGGGCTGCAACTTCCCTTCATGCAAAACCGGACTTAACGCATAGCTGAGTTCAGCTAAAACGGCAGGATACTGAATCAGTTCAGGGATCTCCGCCGCAATTCCATTCTGTTGAAGTTCGTCGGCGAGAAAAGAGAGAGACGATAGCATTGTTCTGGCAGCCTCTACCAAGCAAGTAGTAACCAAATCATAAAACAGGCTTTCCTATCTGGCTCTGCTTTAAATCCTTATTCCATTCTGCAATTCTTACAACGATTTTCAATCGCTTAAAATCCGGTTGTTTTTTGAGATCTATATTCCGTGCGGATCTCAAAAGAACTGTAGTTTACCTCAGATCTTGCACCATTTGCAGGAGCGCTTCGCGCTCCTGCAAATGGTGCGGGTTTGGGCGGCGCTAAGCGCCGCCCAAACCCGCTTATTGAGAAAGGTGCAAGATGTAAGTTACCTAAATGAGAATCGTTGTAATAGAACAGCAAGAGCGATCGCTGAAGCAGCAGAGTACAAAACAAGAAATACAACGGAGGCGCGTCGTGCCTC
>DATNPS010000530.1:0-8980 GCA_036703095.1 Crinalium sp.
GCTTGCACTACCACCGATTGTGGGTTTTGCACGCCCCGTCGGGACGTGTAAAACCCGCGATCGGTTCAACATGAGAGATATTGGCCATGCTGTCTCAAGATTTACCTGACTCATCTTCACCCGTTACGTACCCCATGATCGACAGCCCAGGTGCGATCGCTCCCTCAGCCCCTATCTCTGACCGTTGGCGATCGCTGGCCGAACGGGCCAGTGATCTGATGTATCGGTACCAGCTTCAGCCGAACATTCAGTGTGACTATGTGAATCCGGCGATCGCCACGGTTTTAGGCTATACGCCAGATGAGTGTTATGACGATCCGGAGTTAATTTACCGACTCATCCATCCCGATGACAAACATCTGATTCCGTCTGCGGTGGATTTGTTTAACCCGGTGCCTCAGGGACAGACCCTCCGCTACCTCCATCGCAATGGCTCTGTGGTCTGGCTAGAGCGCTGGTGCGTTGGCATCTATGACATGAACCATCAGCTTGTTGCCGTCGAAGGATTGGATCGGGACATTACATCCTCAAAGTGGGTGGACAAGGGAGGCGATCGCCCATCCAATTGCTCTAAACAGCAACCTGAAGAAGCCCTGCGAGAAAGCGAAGAAAAATTCCGGCAATTGGCAGAAAGCATTCGCGGAGCCTTCTGGATGACCAATGCCGATGCCACAGAGGTGCTTTACATCAGCCCTGTGTATGACCAGATTTGGGGTTCACCGTCTCAAGAGCTTTATCAACAACCGATGGCATGGCTCGATGCTGTGATTCCAGAGGATCGAGAGCGAGTCAGCACCTTTTGGCAACAGCTGCCTCAAGAAAGTTATGAGATGGAATACGAAATTGATAGACCCGACGGAAAGCGACGCTGGATCTTAGATCGGGGCTTTGCCATTTACAACCAGCAGGGCGAGCTATACCGCATGGGCGGCATTTTGGAGGACATCACTGAACGGAAACATTTGGAATTAGCCCTGAAGCAGCGCGAAGAAGAATTTCGGGCATTAGCCGAAAACCTGCCAGATATCGTCGCCCGATTTGACCGTCAGTTTCGACATACCTATGTCAACCCGATCGTTCAGCAGGCCACTGGGTTATCGCCAACTGAATTTGTGGGCAAGACCAATCGCGAACTGGGAATGCCATCCAATCTGGTTGATTTGTGGGAAGACAATCTGAAGCAGGTCTTTGATACGGGTCGAGAAAATACAGCCACATTTGAGTTTGATACGCCTAAGGGATATCGCTGCTATCAAAGCTGCCTTGTCCCTGAGTTTGATGCCGATGGAACGGTCGATTCTGTGCTAGGCATTACCCGCGACATTACAGAACTGAAACAGGCAGAAGCGTCTTTGCGACGGCTGAATGAAGTTTTAGAACAGAAGGTAGAAGAACGAACCGCTCAACTGCAACAGATCAACGAGCAGCTGCAAGCCGAGATTCGAGAGCGCCAGCAGATAGAGGTTGCCTTGCGGGAAAGCGAAGCCAAGTTTCGCCAACTGGCCGAGAATATTCAAGAAGTCTTTTGGATGGCTGAATCAACCACCTACCACATCACCTATGTCAGCCCTGCCTATCAAACGATTTGGGGCATGGAGTGGAGTAAAACCTGCGAAGATCCACAGGAATGGTTCAAAACCATTCATCCGAGCGATCGCCAACGCGTTGAAACCGCATTTTTTGAAACCGCGAACCTGGGATTATTTGACGAAGAGTATCGCATTCAACGTCCAGATGGCTCACTGCGCTGGATTCGCGATCGGGGCTTTCCGGTTCGGGATGAGGCAGGGCATATTTGCCGCATTGCTGGCATTGCAGAAGACATTACCGACCACAAACTCGCAGAGGAAAAAATTAAAGCCTCTCTTTTAGAAAAAGAAACACTGCTCAAAGAGATTCATCATCGCGTCAAAAATAATTTGCAGATTGTCTCTAGCTTGCTGCGCTTGCAATCGAGACATACCCAAGATGGAGCGGTTTTGGCGTTATTTCAGGAAAGCCAGCATCGCGTACAGGCGATGGCGCTGATTCATGAGCAGCTTTATCAAACCAAGAATCTGGCTCAGATCAACCTGAATCAATACATTCAAACCCTGGTCAGCAATCTAGTTTGCTCTTATAGCGCCTGCCCAGACTCCATTCAGTTCCATATTCACATCGAGCCACATTCGCTACAAATTGATACCGCCATTCCAGTCGGGCTGATTATTAACGAGCTGATTTCCAATGCCCTGAAATATGCGTTCCTCAAAACTCAACCGGGAGATATATGGATTAGCCTGACTCAGCTCCCACCCCCACCCGAATCAAAGGCGATCGCGTCATCCATCCCACCCAATCCTCAATATTGCCTCAGCGTCAAAGATAACGGCGTCGGATTACCACCTGACCTGGATATCAACCATACAAAATCATTAGGCTTACAGCTCGTTTGCCTGCTCACCAAGCAACTCCACGGACAGCTAACCTGCGATCGCGCTCAAGGAACCGAGTTCAGAATTGCGTTTGCGGAAGTGAAGTAGGGGAGTCAGGAGTCAGGAGTCAGGAGTCAGGAAGTAGAGATGGAGAAGATGGGGAAGTAGGAGTGTGCCTACTTACGTAGGCAATGCGAAGCGCCCTGTAACTCTGATCATCAACTCCTTGCGGAAGGGGTTTGGGGAGCGCCGCTCGCTCCCCAATGGGGGTCTGGGGGCAAGCCCCCAGAGAAACCTCTAACTCCCAACCGTAACTTTTATAAGCAGATCACTCCATATGAGCAGATCACTCCATATGAGCAGATCACCCCACATGAGCAGATCACCCAACCACATCCCGTTAATCCAGAACGGGTAAATGCCCACCACTGCTATACGAATTCAGCGTCGTCGGAATTCCCAACACCGGACAGGGAAACTGCCGCGTTAGTTTCCGGATTAACGTATGCTTCTTCGTGCTGCATCCCACAACCAGCAAATCCGCCGATTGAGCCGCCACCACATTACGCAACTCCGTCGCAACCGAGCCAAACCGCAGATGAGCTTCTAGCGAACCACGCCACTCTTCCGCCAAACAGCGAGCCTGCCACAGCACACAGTCTGCCTGCTCCAGCACATCAGTCGATACCACAGGTTGCCGAACCCGACAGAGATTAAAGCAATGGTCGATAGAGGGCGATCGCCCCTCATCCTTCAACTCAGGCTCCAGCAGTGCTGTAGATCCGCGCTCCATTCGAGTTTCATAGGCAACAGGCAATCCAAATGCATCCAGTACCGGAGGTTGCCAGGAATGCCCATATGTCTGGCGATCGGGCGGGGAATGGCGATCGACCACATACACCACATGAACCTGCACATGCTTTTGCGTAGCCAGGCGCGTTTGATGGGCGATCCACAGAGTTAAATCCAAAGCGACCTGGCTATTCGCCGAACCGCTATAACCAACTACCAGATCAATCGTTTCCTTCTTGATAGAATTTGCTGTGTTTTTAGTAATTTTTGTCTGGGCGTTAGTGCTATCGGGTTGAGAATGACCTGGGAGCAACACCAATCGCTCAACCGGATAGGCATTGCCCAACGCGTGCTGTAAGCGCACCAACATCGGTTTAATTTTCACAGTTTTTAATATCCTTCTTGCTCTTAAAAAATGTATGGATACTTCTGAGCCACCCTGGAAACCAATATTTTCTCCCGGTAGAAGATGGCTGAGGAGATTAACACCTCAACCATCTTCGTAGATGCTCATCATGAACGGTAGGTTGCCAGTTTGAGATCAACATGTGATGTTCTTTACGTAAAACCCACATCACAGTCATCCCAAAATTAACCAATACCGAACAGGGAAAACACGAGTGAAGGAATAATGAACCGAATGGAAGGGGCCGTCTAACTGGCATATCATCGGGCGATCGGGTTCTATGCTCAGCCATCCCATCAGTAGCGCCACCTAGTCATCCTGACTGAAATGTTCATCCAGGAAGTTTAAGGCGTGGTTCCGCAGTTCGTAATATTCCTTAGATTTGCGAATCTCTTGAAGATTACGGGGATGAGGAAACGGCACATCCAGAATTTCGCCAATTCTCGCGGCAGGCCCATTCGTCATTAAAATAATGCGATCGGACATATAAAGCGCCTCGTCCACATCATGAGTCACCATCATGACCGCTTGCCGATGGTTTTCCCAAATGTTTAACACTTGCCGCTGCAACTTCCCACGGGTGAGGGCATCTAATGCCCCAAAGGGTTCGTCCATCAACAGCATCTTGGGGCGAATCGCCAGAGCGCGGGCAATTCCCACGCGCTGCTTCATTCCGCCGGAAAGCTGATCGGGATACTTATCCGCGGCAGCCGTTAAATTGACCATCGCCAGGTGTTCATCCACAATCCGCTTTTTCTCCTTGGGAGGCACATGATCCAACACTTCATCGACCGCCAACCGGACATTTCCTCGCACCGTCAGCCACGGCAGCAGTGAATAGTGTTGGAATACCATCATTCGCTCCGCTCCCGGCTTGCGAATTTCTCTGCCCTCCAGGAACACCGAACCCGACGTAGCCTTCTCTAGCCCTGCCACAATCTTGAGCAGCGTCGATTTGCCACAGCCTGAGTGCCCAATGATGGATATAAATTCATTCTCACCGATCGTGAGATGAATATCATTCAGCACAATGGCTTGCCCACCATCACGGGTGGGGTACGTTTTGCCCAAATTGTCGATCACCAAAAACGCATCCGCGTGAGATTCACGGTCAGCCGGGGTTGGGTAGTGCGCGAGCGGTTTAATCATGCTGAACTCCTAATTAGGTGTTAGGTGATAGGTCTTGGGTCTTGGGGTCAGCGAATGGTCGAAGAAATGGGTGGATAACTATCAGTTGATCACGACCAATTTCTAAGTCAAAAAGATTCGAGTCGGACGTTTAGCACGAATATCGAAACTATTGAGATACCCGATGGGATCACTTGGATCAAAGCGCTTATGGTCTAGAAATACTTCAGCAGGCTCCACCTTGTAATCTTCCTCAGGGCATTTGATCCCCATTTCAGTCGCAATTTCACGATACAAATCTGTCCTCCAGGCTTCTCTAGCCCGCCGTTCTGCATCGGCTGGAAATTCTGCAATTTGTCCCCATCGAGCCGCTTGAGTCATGAGCCAGAGGCTGTGAGATTGCCACAGGAATGTCGAGTGATCATTGGCTGGATGTGGCAAATCAGACGGAAGTTTAAAGAAGATGGTTGTATCATCCGACTTCACAATTCGGGGTTGATCGTCAAACCCACCGTAGTTGTAATCACCAACGATCGCAGGCTTCGTGAACTCTGGTTTGGCTCGCGTAAACGAACGGCTGGAGATAATGTTGACCACTTCCTCCCGGTTGGCCGGATCGCTGCAAAACTGACAGGCTTCGATCATGGCCTTGACCAGCGATCGGTAGGTTTTGGGATTTTCTTGAATAAACGGCTCCATCACGGCTAAAACGCGATCGGGATGGCCCTGCCAGATCTCCCGCCCCTGAGCAAAGGTGAACCCAACCCCCTCATTGCCTTTGATGGCTCGCGTATTCCACGGTTCGGCCACCATATACGCCTGCATCGCCCCAATTCGCATATTCGTCACCATTTGGGGTGGTGGAATGATAATGATGCGGAAGGTTTCAACCGGATCAACCCCAACCGCCGCCGCCAGATAGCGAACAAAGTATTCGTAAATGGCGGAACTGAGCACAACCGCCCAAATGCGTTTCTCAATGGGCAATTGCTCAAAGTAGCGACGAAAATCGCGTCCGAAGGCGTCCAGATCGCCCTTGTATTCGTGCAGAGGGCGAATTCCGGCATCCCACATGGCCTGGTTCATCGTCATGGCGTTACCGTGACGGTGGATGGTCATCGCGGCACACATGGGAGCATGACGCGCGCCTTCAGCCCCAATCCGGGCATTGGTGACGGCTCCAGATACGACGGGAGCGGCATCCAGCCGTCCGAAAATCACCCCATCACGGGCGGTTCCCCAACTCGCTTCACGGCTAAGGGTGACATTCAGACCATATTTCCAGAAAAAGCCTTTGGTGTAGGCAACAGCAAACGGAGCGCAGTCGTTAACTGGAACAAAGCCAATATTTAAGTTCGGCTTTTCCAACGTTTTGGGATCAATCAAGCGCTCAACGGCTAGCGCTTCTTCGGTCAGCCCTGGAATGCTAGCTGTTTTACCACAGGCGGAGAGGGCAGAGGCAGCCGCAAAGCCACCGATGCCGCGTAGAAGCGATCGCCGGGTTAATTTATCCATAACTAACCTACCTAAAGATGTGAATGATTCAGGTGGTAGAAGCCCTAATGGAGGCAGAAGAGAGAAGGCAGGAGGCTCACCAGACACCGGGTGTCTGTTCTGGAGGCATCAACATCCCGTTACTCAACTCAAAGACACTCGGTATCTGAAATTCAGGTCTGCTGGACGGGACGGTGAGTCACTAACTGTTGCAACTTCACCAGCAGCCAATCGAGGATTAGCCCGGTTAACCCGATCATCAAAACAGCCAGGAATACTGAACTGAGCGAGAGGCGATTCCATTCATCCCAGACGAAGAAGCCAATTCCCATCCCGCCCGTCAACATCTCGACAGCAACAATCACCAGCCACGCGATGCCCAGACTAATGCGCAATCCTGTAAAGATGTAGGGCAGACTGGCTGGCAAAATAATTTTGAATACCTGCCGCCACCGGGGCATTTCTAGCACCTGAGCTACGTTCAAATAATCTTTGGATACGCTAGAGACGCCAAGAGCGGTATTAATCACCGTCGGCCACAGAGACGTGATGAAAATCACGAAAATAGCGGACGGATCGGCCAGATTAAAGACAGCCAGGGCGATCGGCAACCAGGCCACTGGAGAAACAGGTCGCAAAAGCTGAACGATTGGATTGATAGCCATCATGGCCCGCTTAGAGGTGCCAATCCAGAAACCTACCGGAATAGCGACCAGCGAACCTAACAGAAATCCTGTAAAGACGCGCTTCAAACTGTACAGTAACAGCCAACCGATTCCTAAATCCCCCGGCCCACGGCGATAAAAGGGATTCAGGATGTAGTCCATGTTGTCGGTTAGGGCGTGCCAAGGGGTTGGCAGCAGCGTTGTGAAAAATGTCGCAACAACCCACCAAATCGCAATGAGAATCGAAAATCCAAGCAGTGGCAACAGAATTGCATCTGCCAGGGCAAAAAGCTGGAAAGCAGGTTTCCGGGACGCAACAGCAGCAGGACGTCTAACCCGTGATTGCAGGCTCATTGGCATCTCCTCAGAAGCTAAAGGCGATCGCATACGAAACAAAACCTGAATGCCTGACGAAAATCAAGGCAAAAACAGGTATCGCTCACACCAAACTGAGGATACTGAAGAGGATCAAGCTGTAAAAATGCTGATTCTTCAGTCTCCCCTCATTGCCGACGGAGTTAGCTGACGGGCTAGGACTGAGAGGTGTCCCTCTGGGAAGGTTTGAGTGATGTATCCAGAAGAGTAGTCTTGGCTGGATAACTCTCGCCTTCGGAGATTGGCCCCAAAATTTGGTTCCTCCGTTTTAGGGTCACTGCGAATCGAAACAGGTGCTAGTGACGCCTAAATTAGGCTGACTTACTTTGTTTGGATTAACTTAACATTGGTTTCAGAGTTTAGTCAATCACCAAGATGGTGTAGCCAGCAGTTCTCATTTTGAAACCGATTGCGAGTTTAGTGCACCCGACGGGTGCGCTAAACTCGCAATCGGAGGCTGTGGCATAGCTGTCGCCACATTCGTTAGGACCTTGAAAACCAGAAGGGTGGGGGGGCTGTTGCCCCCAGCCAGGGGTTCCACCCCTGCACCCCGTCCTAATACCAATAACTACGGCTATTTCCGGTTTGCTAACAAGAATCGAGCTTCAGCCACGCGATCGCCATTCCCATACTGATCGACAATCTGCTGCAAATACTGACGTTGACCGCTAACGGCATAGCGAGAAAACAGCAGATCGTCGATGTACGTGCTTTGCGGAAATTCCGTTTTCAGCGTGGCGATCGCCTTATCCAGATACGTCAGATAATCTTGCTCAAGCTGCTTGTAGCGAGTTTCCCACTGCTCGTAGGAATCCTCGCTGGGGCTGGGAGCCTGAACGGTGGCCGTCATGCCTGCCGGAGGATGAATGCGGAAGGTTTCACCCAGCGGATAATCTTCCCACTGCCACAGCAGATTAGAGGCCGCCATAAATAGCGTCTTTTCACGTAATGCGGAGGGCAATTGAGGGTCGTTCAAGAGCTCTTGATAAAGCTGGAGGACGATCGCATTCTGGCTGGCCTGCTGGTAGCTGGAGCGAACCGTATCGGCTCCCCGCAAGTGAGAATCACAAATCCAAAATTCCTGACAATAGCCATCGCTCCATTCCCCGGTGGGTAAGAGGTACGTGCGGCCACCATCCCAAACGGGCAGATAGCCATTCTTCCAACCGCCTTCCTCGGCCCAATTCGAAGCCAGTTCGTATTTCGCTTCTGACGTATTTTGAGCATGCAACGGCTGGAGAGTTTGCCAACGCTGCCGCTGTTCAGTCAGCATGGTCTGCATGTCTTGCTGCACCGTCAATCGCGATCGCCACCAAAATCCATCGGTGTAGTAGCTGCCCAAAACAGTGGGAGACATGGCAACCAGATCCAACGATTCAGACGCATCCAACGCCTTGCCATACTGATGCTCACGGGCGTAATGCACGGCTAACGCATACTGGAACAGCGGTTTAATCGCACTATCAGCATATTGTTCAACCAGCGTTTCGAGCTGGCTGGTGGTCAATCCCACGTCTAGCAAGGCGCGCACATGAGGATAGCCCAGATAGCTGGCATCCCCGTCGCCAGCAGGTTGGATCATCAACTGAACCCAGAGATCCAGCGCTTTAAGCATCTGATTCTCATCCTGCAAGCGGCGAGCCCAAAAGTAGGTCGCGTCGTCTGCACCGGGATGGTCGGGATATTTGTCTAACCAATTTTGCCAG
>DATNPS010000360.1:0-7550 GCA_036703095.1 Crinalium sp.
ATAGGGTGTGGAGTGTGAGGTGTGGGGCGTTTTTTGCGCTGTTGTTCGCTTTTCTGCTGGAGCTGTTGGAGATAGTCAATTTCCTCTGCTTGGGCAGGTTTCGATGAGGGTGAGTGGGAAGAGGGGGGAGGTGGGGAAGATAGGGGAGAGGGAGGATCTTCTTGGGTGATGCGGGGAGGGATGGATTGTTTTAGGGATGCGGGGGGTGTTCCAAGTTTTTGGTTTCTGAGTTCGTCGGCTCGCTGTTCCAAAAATTGGAAGTAGGTGGAATCAGTGATTTGGGCAACCTGTTCTTCTTTTTTGGCTTCATCAATGTCAATATCAATTTTTAAAAAGCCTTTGATGCCTTTGTAAATGGCTTGAGCAGCTTTGTCGAAGCGATCGAACAACAGAACACCACCCGCTGTTCCGATTAACGCCAGGGCAGGGGGAACCAGGGGAATCCATCCGGTTTGCGTTAAAATCCCGAAGCAAATGCCTGTACCCAATCCCAATGCCACGCTGAGGGATAGCCCCAAAATCAGGGGATGGCGAACGCGCCACGCCATAATGCCTCCCGTGACAGACCAGCCTAAAATCCACAGCCACTCACCCCATTGCGGCATAAACCAGAAGAGCGATCGCTCTCCTGCCACTGCACTCAGCAGTTGACTGACAATTTGCGCGTGAGCCACCACTCCCGGCATGGGGCCGTTGCGCTGCTGAACGGTGTAGGGGGTGGTGAATTCGTCGTGGACGCTGGGAGCGGTATATCCAACTAATACCACCCGGTCTTTGATGAGATTGGGATCAACCTTGCCCGATAGCACATCGGTTAGGGTAACCTGGGGTGCGACCTGGTTGGGCGATCGATAGTTCAGTAAAATTTGATAGCCATTTAGTTCTGCGTTTTTGTATGGCCCGGTTCCGGGTTCCAGTCGTTTGAACAGGACTGGGCCTAATTTCAGGTCTTCGGCTTCGGTTAATTCGGGTTCAATGCCGTCATCTTTTAAGTAGCGACTGGCTAAACTGAGCGCGAATGATCCCAGCGGATAGTCAGAATTGCTGCATACCCCAGCATCGGTTGCAGATGCTGATCCTTCAGCCGGGGCTGGAGGGGTGGCAATCAGCAGCGCTCGCCGCAGTACTCCGCCCGAATCGGGTGGCAGATCGGCAAAGCTGGTCAGGTCTGCCGATAAACCGGGAGGAGGCGGATATCCGGGGCTGAGGGCATCGGGAAATTTGCAAACGCCAATGATGCGATCGCTTTTCTGAAACGTTTGGGTTAATTCATCTCGTCCGCTACCGATGGGCACATCCCGGATGACATCCAGCCCGATCGCTCTGGGGTGATGTTGTTCTAACGTTTGCAGCAGTTTAGCAACAGTTGCATCTGGGAGTGGGTGTTCATTACTGCGGCGAATGTCGTTTTCAGTGATGGCAACCACCAAAAGGCGATCATCTGGGCCAGGATCATGACGCAACCGCAACATCTGATCGTAAGTGGTTAGCTCCAGTGATTGCAGTGCGCCAAGCTGTCGCACGCCAATTACCGAAAGCGTCACAACCGTGCTTGTCAAGATAACGAGGCGGCCAGAACTCCAAACTCGTTTGAGCGATGAGCAGATGGTATCAACGATCTGATGGGACATAAAAGAAAAACCTCCTCAGCTTCTTTACATCGCTGGGGATGAGACATGGGTTCGTTTGAAAGAGTGCAGAGAAATCTTTTGCTTCGCGTTCGTAAACGAGCGTAATGGAGGTGCTTAAAATCTCCGCTACACTCCGTAAAAGATGATTAGACGCTCGGAGGATGGAGGGGCGAGATCAATAAACCCATATACTGCAAATTACTTTAACGATCCGGAATCATTCCATGACTCTCATTTAGATCTTGTGTAAGTTGGGTTGACGTAGGAAACCCAATATCTCTAAGTCAGTTGGGTTTCGCGATGCTCAACCCAACCTACGAAACAGGTTACAAATACACCCTTTTTAATTGCCGGAGTAATAAATATTCCTGCATGAATCCTGAATGACCTGTCTGTAGTTTTAAAGTGAATTACGCCAAAATAAATTCAACTTTTGGATAGTTCTAGTTGGTTGATTGACGGTGTATTTGTTGAAGTATTGATCAGACGTGTAAGTAAAATGTCTGATTTTCGATGCTCCATCATGCAATTCCCCAAACGTCTTACGGCGATCGCACTCATGTTGTTGGCAGAAGGGGCGATCGCTCCCATACCTGCTCTGGCGACCCCGTCGCGCTTATCTTCAGTTGATCGACCTTCACCGTTAACCTCATTGTCGTCTGAGCCAATGCTATTACCATCCGAAACACCGATGGAGGTAGCACTTCAATTTCGATCGCGGCAGTGGTCATCCTTACGTCGGTTAAGGGCACCTCGCTGGTCAATCGGTGGAGCCGCACGCGGTGGCTGTACGCTGAATGAATCACCGCTTGTGCCACTGATGCCCGTGACAAATCTGACCGATAGTTATCCCAGCTTCTCAGGTGTCACAACCGATGGACATCCCCGCTTCTTTGTGTATGTGCCACAAACCACCGCACAACTTGTTGAGTTTTTATTGATTCGTGACGAGGATGGACAGATTGCTTACGAGCCAGAACCACAGGCGATCGATGGCAGTCGAGCGCAGATCGTTAGCTTTCATCTCGATTCCAATTTGTCATCGCTAGAAGTTGACAAAACATACACCTGGTATTTCTCACTCGTGTGCAATAGTGGTACGTTCAACCGTCCCGATATGACGGATAACAGCGGCAGTCCCTATGTTCGAGGCGTGATTCAACGCGTTGCTCCCGATCCAGGGTTGTCGTCTTCGTTGGCTACTGCTGCACCGCGCGATCGCCCTCAAGTCTACGCCGCCGCAGGTATCTGGTTAGATACGTTAACCGCACTTGCTAATCTCCGCTGCACATCTCCCAATGATGCAACACTGGCGTCAGATTGGACTGATTTAATGCGATCGCTCGACTTGTATCAAATCCCGGACTTATCTGTGCGAATTGAACGCGATGCTCTAAGTAGAGCACCGTTAACTCAGTGCGCAGCTCAGAGATAACTCAGATCTTGCACCATTTGCAGGAGCACTTCGCACTCCTGCAAATGGTGCGGGTTTGAGCAGCGCTACACGCCGCCCAAACCCGCTTACAGAGAAAGGTGCAAGTCTCAGATAACGTAAGTTCGACAAACAGGCTATGAGGGATTTGCGCGAATCCCTCATAGCCTAATAGTACGTGCACAACGCGCACGCAACTCTACCGCAGACTATTCCACAACCTCTGGCCCAGCTTCTACAATTTCTGGCCGCACACCGACGAATTGCTTAAAGTTCTTCGCAAATTCTTTCGCGAGTTCCTGAGCCTGTTGCTCATAGGCCAGCGCATCGTCCCACACGTTGCAGGGATTGAGAATGTCGGTTGGTACACCCGGAACGGCATCGGGTACGAGCACTTTAAAGATGGGATGGGGCGTAAAGTGAACCTGATCTAATTCACCATTCAGTGCCGCAGACACCATTGCCCGTGTATGTTGAATGGAAATCCGTTTGCCAACTCCATAGGAGCCACCTGACCAACCCGTATTTACTAAATACACCTGCGTATCAGGATGCTGCTGTAATCGCAGTCCCAGCATGTCTGCATACACGGTAGGCGATAGTGGGAAGAAACATTGCCCAAAGCACGCCGAGAAGGTGACTTGAGGAGCCGTGATGCCCCGTTCAGTACCCGCGAGTTTGCTGGTATAGCCCGACAGAAAGTGATACATCGCCTGCTCTCGCGTCAGTTTGGCGATCGGAGGCAACACGCCAAAGGCATCTGCCGTTAAGAAAATCACGGTTTTGGGATGGCTACCCACACCAGAGAATGAACAGTTGGAAATATAGCGCAATGGATAAGCACCACGCGTATTTTCGGTCAAACGACCGTCATCATAATTGAGAACGCGACTATCACTGTCCATAATCACGTTTTCGAGCAATGCACCAAACTGGATCGCAGACCAGATTTGCGGCTCATTCTCTTTCGAGAGGTGAATCATCTTGGCATAACAACCGCCTTCAAAATTGAAGATGCCTTCTTCTGACCAACCGTGTTCGTCATCACCGATCAGGCTGCGCTCTGGGTCAGCGGAAAGACTCGTTTTTCCTGTGCCCGAAAGCCCAAAAAATAGCGCCGTATGGCCATGCTTATCGATGTTTGCTGCACCGTGCATCGGCAGCACATGGCGCTTGGGCATGAAGTAATTCATCAGCGCAAAGACTGACTTCTTCATTTCACCCGCGTAATGAGTGCCACCTACCAGCACCAATCGTTTGGCAAGATGCAGGACGATAAATGCTTCGCTATGAATGCCATCGGTTTCTGGATCACCCTGCAATCCGGGGAGCGCAATCACGGTGAAGTCCGCTTGATGATTTTCGAGTTCTTCGGTCGTAGGCCGCAAAAATAGCTGATGCACAAACAAATTCTGCCATGCCATCTCGTTGATTACGCGCACGCCAAACCGATAGTTGGGATCAGCCCCCACATATCCGTCAAAAATATACAGGTCGCGCCCCTGCACATACGACAGCGCACGTTGATAAAGCTTCTGGAAGTTTTCTTCTGAGATCGCTACGTTGAGATGACCCCAATCAACTTCGTGGCGGCTTCTAGGTTCATCTACAATGAATCGATCTTTGGGCGATCGTCCCGTGTATTTTCCTGTCTCAACGCAGAAAGCGCCATTGTTGGCTAGCAAGCCTTCACCACGAGCGAGCGCATGTTCAACCAGAGTTGGTACGGACAAGTTGCGATACACCTGCCCCACATTTTTAATACCTAACGTATCTAATTCATGCATCCAGTTGTTATGGGTTGCCGTCGCATTAACAACAGTAGTAGGCATGTTTAACAGGAAGGGAGCTTGAGGCATTAAAGGATGCTTGGGTGGGAATAAATTGAAGTATTCGTGACGCTGTGAACTGTATAGATTCACCATTCTAAAAAGCCTCCCATTTGTAATATCTTCACGTCTCACAGCATCAAAAAGACAGTGCTTCCACACTGCTGATCGCTGTGTATTCAGAATGGATAACTTTCATGCCAATCGTCTATAAAGCTCATTTGATAGGAGCTTCAAGCTCTCTGCCTCATAGAAGTTGGTGTGAATTGAACCCGATGCGATTGGCAAAAAGTATCAGGTGATACAAGACGTCAATGGGACTCTTCAAACGTCTTGATAAGTGTATCAATCGTTTCAAAAATCAATCTGGAATTTTCTATCTATCAGTTTAATTCTATGTCTCGTTAAATCTTCGTTTTTCATAAAAAGCAATATTTGAATTGCTATTTTTTGAATATTCCTAGCGCAAAAATAAAGCAATTATTTATTTTTTTAAGTTTTAAAGTGATGCGATCGCAATGACGTCAAACGCTATACTGTACCAGATTGAGCGATCGCTATTGGGGTAGAAAAAATCGGTTTTCAGCTTGTTTTTGTCTTCGTTTTTGTCAGGGTTCGTTGACTTAACAAACTCGAATTCGATAGCGCCATGATCAATCGCACGACGCATGGCTGAAATGTCGTGAAACCTTGCTCCGCGTGGAGCAAGGTTTCACGCATTCGTCGAATTCACATATGCTTATCGTTGCGCGATCGCCGCCAGTCGTCCCAACTCCTGTTTCGCGATCGGTTGATTGGGGTCTAGCTTCAGTGCTTCTGCAAAGGCAATTTGCGCTTCGGCAGGTCGATTCAGTTGGTTTAAGGCCAACCCTTTCCCAGCCCAGGCATAGGCATGATTGGGGTCGTGATGAATCGCCTGCTCGTAAGACTGGAGAGCATCGTTATAACGGTTCATGGCAGCCAGGATAACGCCCCGGTTGTACCAGGATTGCGCGTTGGTGGGGGCGATCTGCACAGCCTGATTAGCAGAATTTAGCGCGTCGTCATAACGGCGCAACTGCCACAGCACGGCAGATCGGTTTGTCCAGATGTCCGCCAATGTGGGGCGATCGCTCAACTGCCCATCGGCTTTAATGGCCTGATCATAAGCGGCGATCGCCTGGTCATAGCGCCTCAAGCTGCGGAGAATTCGACCTTTGTTAAACCAGGCTTGCGAATAATCGGATTTTAGTTGAATCGCCTTCTCAGTGGAAGCTAGCGCGTCCTGAAACTTCTCCATACGCCATAGAATGACGCCCCGATTATTCCAGGCTTCAGCATAGTCAGCTTTGATGCCAACGGCGCGATTGGCGGACGCCAGCGCATCGTCCAGACGCCCCAATCCGGCCAGCGCGTGACCTTGCTGATCCCAAGCCTGAGCAGGGCCTTCTGAATTCCACTGTCCATCAGCATTCAACGCTTTTTCACAATCCGCCAGAGCCGCGTCGTATTGCTCCAGCTTATTCAATACCGTGCAGCGATTCACCAGCGCAACCGCATAGTTGGGGCTGACTTTAACGGCCCAGTTTTGCGAGGTTAATGCCTCATTGTGACGTCCCAGCTTCGAGAGCAACACGCCCTGTGCTGTCCAACTTGTTGCATCATTGGGGTTGATGGCCAGGGCTTGATTGTAAGCGGCGATCGCCTCTTCATACTTCTCGGTGCGAGTCAGAACCAGTGCCCGGTTTTGCCATGCCAACGCAGGAGAGCGATCGCCCCAGTTTCCATTCACTTGCAAGGCGCGATCGCAGGCGGCAAGAGCTTCATCCTGCTTGCCCAGTTCAGATAGCACGCGACATTTGTCGGCCCAGGCCAGGGAATAGCTTGGATCAGCTGCCAGTGCCCGGTCAAATAACGTATTGGCTTCTTTGTTTTGGCCCGATCGCTTCAACGACGCACCCCAGTAATAGAGCGCTACGGCACGGCTGGATTGATTCCAGTTTTGATCCAGTTCTAATGCTTTTTGGCAGGCGGCGATCGCTTCCGTTTGATTGCCCAGAGCCGACAGGGATTGGCAGCGATCGACCCAAGTAGAAGAAACGGTGGCATCCAGTGCTAAAGCGCGATCGTAGGAGGCGACGGCTTCTGAATAGCGCCCTAACTGATAAAGCGCTTTACCGCGAGTCGTCCAGGTTTGGGCATCGCGTGGATTAATCGCCAGCACTTGATCGCAAGCGCTTACAACATCAGTTTGGTTTGGCCCATCGGGTTTGCAGAGTCCCTGCCAGTATTCCAACAGATCGGCTGGATTGCTGCGCGAATTGCTGACCGTGGGAATGGGGGTGACTTGCGGATTGCCGGAATTGGGAACTCCCGGTGGTGGCGGCAGTTCGGGAACGGGTAAGACGACTGAACTGGAAGCCGCAGGGGTGGAGAGGGACGGCGCAGCCGTGGGAAGAGGCGGCTGCACTGGGATGTTGATGGAATCTGAACCGCTATTCGCTGGAGCGATCGGAGACGCTGGAGCCGTGGGTACCGACGGGAGGGCTGGAAGCTGAGCAAGCCGTTGGGATGGCGTTGGTAATTGAGCAGCCATTTGAACCACGGGAGGAGCGGCGATCGCTTTAGGCGACAGGGCAGCTACGGTTACGACGGGGAAGTTGGGTGTTGGGTGTTGGG
>DATNPS010000362.1:0-8501 GCA_036703095.1 Crinalium sp.
GCCAAAGCGGTTGTCCTGTGCACAGGAGCCTGTGGACGGCTGGGCCTGCCCGCTTCGGGATACCTCTACGGCACTTATGAAAACCCCACCAATGCCGGGGACGGCTACTCTATGGCCTACCATGCGGGAGCTGAACTGAGCAATATCGAGTGCTTCCAAATTAATCCTCTGATTAAGGATTACAACGGCCCTGCCTGTGCGTATGTCGCCAGTCCCTTTGGTGCGTATACGGCCAATGCCGAAGGTCATCGCTTCATTAGCTGCGACTATTGGAGTGGCCAGATGATGCTGGAAATCTGGAAAGAACTCAACTCTGGCAAAGGCCCTGTGCACCTGAAGATGTATCATCTCGACAACGACACCATTTCTGAAATCGAGCGAATACTCTGGAACAACGAGCGGCCCAGTCGCGGACGATTTCACGAAGGTCGAGGCGAAAACTACCGCACCCACGGCGTTGAGATGAATATTTCTGAGATCGGCCTGTGCAGCGGCCATAGCGCTTCTGGCGTGTGGGTTAACGAAAAGGCGGAAACGACGGTACGGGGTCTTTATGCGGCTGGAGATATGGCGGGTGTGCCCCACAACTACATGATTGGCGCGTTTGTCTATGGCCGGATTGCCGGGGAAAACGCGATGGCCTACGTTGCAGATCTAGACCATGTAGAACCCGATCCTGAGTTTCTGGCAGCGGAACAAGAGCGGATCTATCGTCCCTTAAAACAACCGAACGGCATTCCTCATACTCAGGTGGAATATAAACTGCGGCGGTTGGTGAACGATTACCTGCAACCGCCTAAATCGCCCCACAAAATGGCAATTGGCTTAGAAAAATTTGCCGATTATCACACAACGCTGGATCTGATGGGAGCGAATGATCCTCATGAATTGATGCGCTGCATGGAAGTTCATTTTATTCGCGACTGCGCAGAGATGGCAGCACGAGCATCTCTGTTCCGTAAGGAAAGCCGCTGGGGGCTATATCATTACCGCCTGGATTATCCCGAAAAGAACAACGAAGAGTGGTTCTGCAACGTTAATTTGAAAAAAAATTCAGCTGGAGCGATGGAGCTATTCAAGCGACCCGTTGATCCTTATATCGTGGATGTCGATCTGGAAACCGACGTGTACGACGTTGCCGTGCGTTAATTCACTTTCTCCCATCTCGGATTGAACGTCATTGAAATCATTCACAGCCGAAAGCTCCTATGGCCTTAACTACTCAACGTGTTGATGTTCCCGTCATTGTAGACGAGTCGAAGTGTTTGGAAAAATGTGTAGCTTGCATTGAGGTGTGTCCGCTAGATGTGCTGGCTAAAAACCCCGAAACGGGGAAAGCCTATATGAAATACGACGAATGCTGGTTTTGTCTGCCCTGTGAAAAGGAATGTCCAACCAATGCAATTACGGTTCAGATTCCGTTTTTGCTGCGCTAGGTTCACAGAAAACGTTAGATGGAAAAACACCGAAACATGCATACCGCTGATTTAGATCCAGATGTGGCGCAATGGATTGAAATGTTGCGATCGCCCGATGTGAGCGATCGCCTGGTTGCCGTGATCACCCTGCAACATCTGGGCGACGAAAGCGCCATTGAGGGACTGATCCTGGCTCTAAAGGATGAAAGCCCTGCCGTCCAGAAAATTGCCGTGACCACCCTGTGGGAGTTAGCCAATCCGGTTGCGATTCCTGCGCTGATCGAATGCCTGAGTTCTCCCCACGAGGACATCCGCAACGAAGCGCTCTCAGCTTTGAAAGAGCTGGTATCTGCCGATGATTTACTCAAGCTATTGGATGCTTTGCACCAGGATGACCTGCATGTTCAACTGAACGTGCTGATTCTGCTGCGCAAAATTCACGACGCGCAAGCCTTGCCTTACGTGTTGCCCTTCTTTGAGTCAGAACACCCAGCGTTACGCGAAGCGGCTGTTACGACATTGCGCTATCTGAATCAGGTCGTGCGCTGTCAGCCCGCGCTACGTTTAGCCCAAGACCCCGTGGATAGCGTGCGACGAGCGGCTGTCCTAAGTTTGGGACATTTAGCGGATGATGCCGTTGTTCCTCTACTTTGTCAGGCGCTCACTCAGGATGCAGATTGGCAGGTGCGCCGCAATGCCGCCCAATCCCTCGATTTGTTAGCTGATCCAACCGCCATTGACGCTCTTGTCGTCGCGCTGGCCGATCCCGAATGGCAGGTGCGCAAGTTTACCGCTCGTGCCTTGCAAAAAACGGCTGATCAGCGAGCCATGCCAGCCCTGATCAACGCCCTGACCGACGAATATGCCGATATGCGTCGGGATGCCGCAACGGCTCTGGGCAATCTGGGGAATCTCGATGCCCTTCCCGCACTGCAACAAACCCTGCATGATCCGGATGTAGACGTGCGAATTTTTTCTCAACGGGCGATCGCCAAACTTCACCAATCCCTTTCAGAAACATCTCATGCCTAGCCATTCCTCTCCGTTCCATCGGGCTGATGCGACACCACCAGAACCCACCCCCGATTCCGTAACGCTAGCGCGTAGAGCAGAAGTTACGGAGTATCTCAAACGCATTCACGAACCCATTGTGGGCAACGATATCGTCAGCTTAGGGATGGTGCGCAATTTGCGAATCGTAGATGACTATGTCTATTTGCGCCTTTATGTCGGGCGGCATCAGTATGGGCTACAGGGCCAGGTGCAGCAAATGCTTTCAGGAGTATCTTGGTGCAAAAAAGCTTATATGCAACTCTGCACGATTCCGGGGGTGCGGATTACTCTGGCCATTTCCAGTGGCAAGGGGGGGGTGGGCAAATCTACCACGGCGGTAAACCTGGCTGCGGCTCTGAGTCGGACAGGTGCGAAAGTTGGCATATTGGATGCCGATATTTATGGTCCCAATGTCCCTCAAATGCTGGGATTAGGACAATCTACTGTACAAGTGATCGACACACCAGAGGGGCAGCGATTTGTGCCCTTAGAAGCGCACGGCATCAAACTGATGTCTGTCGGGTTGCTGGCCGCCAAAGATCATCCTCTAGCGTGGCGCGGCCCCGTCATGCATAAGATCTTGACCCAGTTTATCCATGACGTAGACTGGGGAGAACTCGACTATCTGCTGATCGATCTGCCGCCCGGTACTGGGGATGCTCAGATTACCATCGTGCAGGAAAGCCCGATGTGTGGCGTCGTTATGGTGACCACACCGCAGCAGATCGCTGTATCCGATGTTCGGCGCAGTGTTCATATGTTTCGCCAGGTTGGAGTCCCCGTACTGGGCCTGGTGGAAAACATGAGCTATCTCCTGTGTGGACATTGTGGCGAACCGACTCCTATCTTTGGTCAAGGTGGTGGAGCACAAATTGCAACTGAATTGGATGTTCCCCTCTGGGGCCAAATTCCTATTGACCCGCGTATTTGTGAATTCGGAGATGAAGGACAACCGCTTCCCCTAAAAGCTCCTAACGCTCCTCTCAGCTTGATCTTCAGTCAAATTGCTAGCGGATTAAACGCTACCTTTGGGCTTCACCCCCTTCATGTGGCATGAACTCAAATTTACAGCGGTTTTCAATCGCTTAAAACCCGGTTGTTTTTTGAGAGTCGCACTCCGTGCGGCTCTCAAAAAACAACCGTGGTTTACTCAAGAGAGAATCGCTGTAAATATGAATCATGAGTTGAGGTTTACCAGGAGCGGATGACGCGAGAGCTACTTTAATTCGCGATTGATTACCATAAGATTTCTACGTACCCTTCTGTTCCATGCACGCGAATTCGTTGCCCATCTTTGATCCGTTGGGTCGCATGATCTACTCCAACTACAGCTGGTAAACCATATTCGCGGGCGATCACAGCTCCATGCGTCATCAATCCACCCACTTCGGTGACTAAACCTTTAATGGATACAAACAAGGGTGTCCAGCTTGGATCAGTAAAGGTGGTCACTAAGATATCTCCATCTTCCAGATCTGCTTCTTCCATGTTGAGAATAACCCGTGCGCGTCCCTCTATCACTCCGGCGGAAACGGGTATACCAACGATCGCATTAGCTGGAAGATTTCCGCGTTTGTACTCACCTGCAATGATTTCACCGTCAGATGTGATCACACGCGGCGGCGTGAGTTCTTCATAGAGCTTGTACTCGTCTTTTCGTTGGCTGATGATTGAGTAATCCAGTTGATTTGTGCGTATAACATTGTGAAGTTCTTCAAACGTGAGATAGTAGATATCTTTTTTTTCGTGAATAACGCCTGCTTGTACGAGTTGTTCGACTTCTTTCAGTAATGCCTGCTTATAAATAAAGTAGCGACTCACGATGCCGTATTTGGGATATTCACGATAGCCAATGAAATTTCGGAGCAGGCGGATCATTCGTTTTGTTTCATTGACCTTTTGTTCACCATCCGGTAGCTGCTGCAATTGCTCTAATAGCGCTTGTTCTTGCTTTAAAGCTGACCGTTGCCCTTGCTCAAATTTGCGATCGCGCTCACCCGGCTCTAAATTTCTGATGTTACTGAGAATCATCGGAACCAGTGTGATCGGTTTTTCACTCCAACGAGTTCTCGTAATATCGATTTCTCCAACACATCGCATTCCGTATTGGTCAAGAAAAGTTGAGATCGCTTTCTGTGCTTCCTGTCCACCCTCAAACTTTACCAGTTCATCGAGAAAGTTATCCTCTTTGACCTGCTGCAAATATTCAATGACTTGCGGATAAGGACGAATTGTATCCGCAACATCCAAAAGTGCCAAACCCATTTCCGACGTAATATTGTTGGGTGCTGATTGAGAGAGCGTGTCCGCTGCGTTTTTTTCGCCTAACCACTCGTTCATTTTTTCATTAATCCAGGAGGCCGCATTCATCCCCGTCATCAGCACACCAAAACTCTGGGAATTAAAGTTGGTCTGCTTTAATTGCTGGATATCGTCCAGGATAAAATCAAACAGATCTGATCCTGATTTCGTTTGAATGGTTTGTTTTAACACTTCGATTGAGGTTTGACTCTGTTGAATTAAATCAGCAACAATCGCCGGATCGTAGTCGTTTAGGGTTTGAAAATCCGCTGGCGATCGCCCCTTGCTGCGTTTGCCGGGACTCTGATCATCGGGTAACAGTTTTATAAAATCTTCCCGCTCCAGGATGGTTGTCAGTGCAGCTTTCATGAGCGGATCAGATTTTCCCAATGTGACGTTTAATATCGTTTCTCTGCCGACAGGTGAAGCTAGCGTCGCGGTCACATCAACAAACAGCCTGTCACCCGCCGTGTGCATGGGTGCATGGGTCATTAACAGAAAAAAAGACAATCCTAATGGTTTCATGGCATCGGTCATCATCTGGTTGTGACCAACAGAAACAAAGACATGATTTTCCTGATCATTCGTTTCAGGAATCGGGAATAACGTCGTGATCGGACGGCTCTGGACGATGTAAAACACATCATCCACCAGGCACCATTCAATGTCTTGGGGACTGCCGAAATGTGCTTCGATCGTCCTACCGATACGCTCAAGCCGCACAATCTGATCATCTGTCAGCACTTGTTGATTCTGCTGCTCAGGTTCAATCTCCTGCACTTTCGTACCGCCATCTTTTAAGGCATAAATTGTCAGTTTTTTTGTGGATATTTTCTTGTCGATCACCCTGCCGTTGCGCACTTTATAGTTATCGGCATTCACCAAGCCAGAGACGATCGCTTCCCCCAGTCCAAAACTGGCATCAATGGATACCACTTTTCGATTACCAGTGACCGGATCGGCAGTAAACAGAATACCTGCCGCCTGCGGGAAGACCATCTTCTGAACCACCACAGACAGGTAGACGTTACGGTGGTCGAAGCCGTTTTGAACGCGGTAAATGACGGCCCTCTCGGTAAACAGCGATGCCCAGCACTTGCGGATGTGCGTTAGGACGGCTTCCTTGCCGATGATGTTCAAATAGGTATCTTGCTGTCCTGCAAAGGAGGCAGTCGGTAAGTCCTCGGCAGTGGCACTCGATCGAATTGCATAAGCATTTTGTTCTCCCAGTCTGGAGAGGAAGTGGGCGATCGCGTCACTCATGCCTTCAGGAATAACTATCCCTTCAATAACTCTACGAATCTTACTGCTCAGTTCACGGATTTTATCCCGGTCATCTACCTGCAAAAGCGACAACTGATCCAGTAATTCGTTAATTGATGACGTTTCCCCAATGATTCCTTTAAAGGCATCCGTAGAAACACAAAAGCCATCGGGTACGAGTATTCCTTCAATCCTGGAAAGTTCTTCCAGATTTGCGCCTTTACCCCCAACAACACTGATTTTTGTTTTATCAATGTCCTGGAACCCAAGCACATAAGGACTCATGGATTGACCTCCTAAAGTGTAAGTTCGTTACAAAGATATTTTTTGAATTGGAGGGAGGAGAACTAGACAAAGCCGAACGCGCTGAAAGACTGATCAAGCTACAAAATCAACAGCAGCGCGATCGCCCCCTAATAATCCGAAAGAGTTTGATGAACTTGGACAGATGCATTTTTCCCTCACAATGACTGAACGTGCATCTGATAGAGCTTTTTCAGATTAGCGATCGCGTCTGCTTTGCACTTCACCCAGTCAGGCAAATGTCATCTTCAAGTTATTGATACCCATTTACAGCAATTTTGATTGGATAAGTAGGCAAGCCTAATTAAACCAAACCCAGAAAACCGGGGGAGTGCCCCGGAGGGGCACTCCCCCGGTTTTTCTATCTAATTTTAATTGTGTCTACCTACTTACCATCCTGGATTCGTTTGAAATGAGCCACCTTGGCGGGTAGTAAATTTATCGATCGTGCAAGGCATGTAGTATTTCAATGGATGCATCTCAACTTTCTTGTAAGTTATGAACAGCAGACAGCCATTAAATCTCCTGGGTTATGTCGATGCGATCGCCAAAACTGCCAATAGTAAACCCATGTTTTGTAGTGTCTTTGTAGTATAGCCATGTGGCAGGAGCATCTTCTAAGTCTAAAGGAGGAGATCCTGCCGCTCAATCATCCCTTATGAAGTTTGCTACTTCCCGGATTTGAACAACAGCTTATGGCGTGATCAAAACCTAACTTTGGACTATGACCAATAGTCCCAGTTTTTAAAAAACTCTACAGACGTAGAAATTAAGACGGGTAGAGAAAAATTGATTGATAGCGACAAGTGATGATGTCTACTGGAATGCATGTTGATGAAGTTAATACTGATGCATCGCTTGTGTATCGCTTGCTCACGACCAATTTCAATGATATAGAATTACAGGGAGCCGCAGACTGCATTGATTTAGATTTAGGGGTTACTCTAGCCACCAATCTAATTACCTTCGTCGGTTGTCGTTAGCAATTGGAGCGCGATCGCAAGCTCCTGCTGCATGGCTCGATTTTCCAGACTGTACCCCGAAACCATCAGTGCTTGCGCATTAAAAATCATTACCTTCCTTGCAACTAGAGTTTTTCGAGGTTATGTCTCATGCTAGATTCACAGGTAGTGGTTACAGAGGAAGACACCCATCAAGTAACCGCCATCATTTCCCATGTCATTCGACCTGGGCGTGAGCAGGGGTATGAGGAGTGGTTACACGGGATTGCAACGGCTGCCCATCAATTTAAGGGACATTTAGGCGTCAACGTGATTCGACCCTGTGATCACGTTCATCTCGAATATGTGGCCATTGTCAAATTTGATCATTACGACAACCTCAAAACCTGGCTGGAATCCAGCGTGCGGCAGGAATGGCTGGAGCGGTTGCAACCCTTGATTGAAAAGCCTGAAACCATTCAAACCCTGACAGGTCTGGAAACCTGGTTTACGCTTCCCAACAAACCCCTGAAAGCTCCACCTCCGCGCTACAAAATGGCGATCGTGACATGGCTGGGCGTGTTTTTTACGATATCTATTCTCAATCGTTTGCTAGTACCACTACTAGCGGGGCTTCCGGCATTGCTCAAAACTTTTTTGGTTACAGGACTAACGGTTGCTCTGCTGACCTATGTGATTATGCCACGCTTAACCCAACTCTTTCGTAAGTGGCTGTATCCCATTTGATCAAACACACGAACAAGCCAAGAACTATTAATCGAGTCGGGCTTTTATTCAACGAGGAAACTGTAATGTCGAATCCGCCTACCCTGACCTCAACAGATATTTGTGCCACATCTACCGGATGCGGTGGCGAAGGAAGCCTATTCTCAGGAAGTCAGTAGTGCCGGATTTTGGCCCGGAGCCGGATTATCATACCCAGCGTTTTATTCCTATGCGTACCCAGAACCCGATGGATTGCAGCAGGCTGTGATTCGTCCCGATGCTGCATTTTACAGCAAAGAATTGGGCGAATTTATTTTGCCCTATGAGGCTGTCCGTCAGGCAGAATCACCAGATCAGACGTTGTTAGAGTTCTTGCAAAGCACCTATGTAGCTGCCGCTAGTTTCGGCAATTGGAATCAAGAGGCACTTCAACAGTTGACGTTTAAGGAGATTTCTAGGAAAGAACTCACCGATAGTTGGGTACATCCCAATTATG
>DATNPS010000372.1:0-9920 GCA_036703095.1 Crinalium sp.
CCCGTCGGGCGCGCAAAACCCGCAATCGGGAGCAAAATGAGAATTGCTGATTCTTGGAGGAGAATGGCGCAGCTTAGCCGTGCGTTCCCCTTAAAGAATTGGGTTTAATAAATCCAACAACCAATAGCCATTTGTCACCCATTCAGGTCAGTCTGAAGGCAACTGCCTCTGATAGAATCAAAACCAATTCTTTTCTGCGTTGGGATCACTGAGAGTAAGCCTTTGAAAATTGTGTTGGAGAATATCCACAAATCCTACGGTCGGCGCGCTGTTGTCCATCGCGTTAACCTCTCGGTGTCTAGAGGGGAAGTGGTTGGCTTATTAGGGCCAAATGGTGCCGGAAAAACCACGACCTTCTACATTGCGACGGGTTTAGAAATACCTAATCAGGGGCGCGTCTGGTTAGATGATGCGGATATTACAGAACTCCCCATGGCAAAACGGGCCAAGTTGGGGGTGGGCTATTTAGCGCAGGAACCCAGCATCTTCCGGCATCTCTCGGTGCAGGATAATATTCTGCTGGTCATGCAACAGACTGATGTGCCGCGTCGTGAATATCGCGATCGCCTCCATCACCTTTTAAAAGAATTCCGGTTAGAAAAAGTCGCTTCTACGCTAGGCAATCGAGTTTCTGGAGGAGAACGCAGGCGCACTGAAATTGCCAGAGCACTCGCCGCAGGTCGAGATGGCCCCAAATTCCTGTTGCTGGATGAGCCGTTTGCCGGGGTTGACCCGATCGCGGTGTCTGAGATTCAATCGATTATTGCTCGATTGCGCGAACGCTATATGGGAATCCTCATCACCGATCACAACGTCCGCGAAACCCTCGCGATCACGGATCGGGCGTATATCATGCGAGACGGGCAAATCCTGGCCTCCGGTACAGCCGAAGAACTTTATGCGAACCCTCTGGTTCGTCAATATTACCTGGGCGACAGTTTCCAGCCCTAAACCCAGCATTCTTACATTAACCTTATGACCCTCGGTATTCCCAAATCTTCTACCCCTCGCTTTGATTTATGGAGATGGGTACCCCGGCTGTCTGTCATGGATCGCTATTTTGCGATCGAATTAACCCTGCCCTTTTTATTTGGTGTCGGTGTTTTCACGTCATTAGGGGTATCGGTCGATAGCTTGTTTGACTTGATTCGGCGCGTGACTGAAGCCGGGTTGCCGATGGCAACAGCGGTCGAAGTGCTGATGCTGAAGTTTCCGCAGTTCATCGTCTACTCCTTTCCAATGTCAAGCCTGTTGTCAACGCTGATGACCTACAGCAGGCTCTCCAGCGATAGCGAACTGATCGCGCTGCGGGGCTGTGGCGTTAGCGTTTATCGCATGGTGATTCCGGCAGTGATTCTGTGCTGCGTTGTCACTGGCTTAACCTTCACATTTAACGAGTTGATTGTTCCAGCGGCTAACTATCGCGCAACGACCACCCTGAAACGAGCGCTTAATGACGAAAACCCGTCGTTTCAGGAAAAGAACATTCTCTATCAAGAGTTTCAAGATGTTGCGCAACCGAATGGAGAGAAGGAACAGGTTTTAGCGCGCCTGTTTTACGCCAGAGAATACGATGGTGAAAAAATGCAGGGGTTAACCATCCTGGACTTTTCGAGAGAAGGGCTAAATCAGATCATTAGCTCTCGCACTGCCGCTTGGAATCCGCGTGAAAACACCTGGGATTTCTTTAACGGCACGATTTATGTCGTATCGGCGGATGGCTCATTCCGCAATATCGTTAAGTTTGAGAAACAGCAGTTAAAGTTGCCCCGCACGCCGCTCGATCTGGCTTCCCGGAAGCGAGACTACGGCGAAATGAATATTGCGCAGGCGCAGGATTACCTCAAGGTGCTGGAACAGGGAGGCAATGAACCCAAGCTACGCGAACTGCGAGTGAGAATCCAGCAGAAATACGCGCTGCCGTTTGTTTGTATTGCCTTTGGGTTAGTGGGAGCCGCATTAGGAGCACAGCTTCAGCGAACGGGCCGGGCCGCCAGCTTTGCGATTAGCATTGTGATTATTTTTAGCTACTACTTATCAACCATCATCTTTCAGTCGATCGCCCAAACAGGTGGTTTATCGCCATTTCTGGGGGCATGGTTGCCAAACTTGCTGGGGTTAACCGCAGGCATTATTTTGTTGGTCCGCTCATCGCGTTGACAGGGGGCAGTTGCACTCAGATCCAGGAAATCTGAGAAGAGAAAAATTTGCGCAGTCTTCATCAATGGGAACTGGTTGAACCCTTTCGTATTCTTTAAGATAGGGGGACGATCCTTCTCTTCCTGGTTAGGATTGGACTCTGTAGACAGACAAGCGGTTATAAAGCAATGTCCCTACCCCGTCAATCACCTAACTCATTTCGCTATCTCAAAGCACGTCTGCGAATTTTGAAGCGGCCTATGGTTTGGGGTTCGGCTTCAGCCTTAATCCTGGCAGTGATTCTCTTTGCAGAATATTGGAATCATGCAGATTGGTTTAACCTGCCTGTGGCCGAGAGCGATCGCAGTTCTTCCACTGGGGTTGCTAGCTTAGATAGTCTGCCTGAATCTACCGCCAACATTCCCGATCGGGAAGGTAGCGCGATCGGCGGTGATATTGATAGCTTGCCTGTACTGATTAACGGTCTTAATGCAGGACAGTCGCCGGCTGGAAGCCAGTCAAACCAGGATAAATCGAACAACACTCAACAGCCGTCTTCTGTTCCGTCATCTGCTCCTGCCTCGCCCTCACCCCAGAGTCAGCCTAACCAAAATCCATTAGCGAGCCGCAACAACCCCTTCTTAAGCAACTCGCAAGACAGTAGGCCCTTCAACCTCAATCTGCCCATCCTTAATCAAGATAGCGGTGGTTCGGATAGCACCTTCTCTGCGGCTTCCAATCCAGCCGCTACGGCGGGGTTTGCCTCTGGAACTGACTTACTTGCCAATCCCAGTCAGCCAGCATTTAATTCCTCCAGTCCATTGCAGACGGTGATCGAACGTATGCCGTCTGCATCGAGTGAGCCGACGTCTACCAGTCGCAATTCACAACCTCAACCGGGTACTCCTTCAGTCTCCTCCCAACCTCAAGGCGTGCCAACACAGACTGTGCCAACGCGAACCGTAACACCGAGTCTGGCTCCGCCTCCCCTACCGATGTCACCCCCGCTAGGCAGCACGGGATATACAATGCCCCCCACCTTAAGAAGCGCTCCTTCCAGTGCCCCGGCCTCTGCACCCACGTATACTAATCCCACCGGGTATCAGCTGCCTCCAGCACTGCGGCAACAAAATGTCCCATCGGCTTCTACGAATCAATCTGGGTTAGGTCAGACGAACGTTCAAACCTCTCCCTACAACAGCAATCTGCCGGGTGGGGCTGTAAATCCCTATCAGGCTCCATTGCCCAATCCCGGTACTAACCCGTAAGGCGTTTAATGTGAATTCGATCGCCCAACTTTGCAAGCGCAACGGGCTTGCAAAATTGGGGTTTTGAGAGGGTGGCGTGTCGCGACACCCTCTTAAAAGTCCGTGTGTCGAATTCACGTTAATAATGCAAAAACAGGCGAAGTTGTTCTTCCGCGTTGCTGGGGAACAACTTCGCCCGTTCATCGAACTATACCGTAGCCAACCGAATCCAGATGGCTACGGCTATGGCGTCATTACCCTTGCAGCTTGGCCAGCGCATCTTTTACCGCAGGAGGAAGCTGTCGCATAATTTTTCCTTTCTCGCGATCGACCCCCACCAGGGTCACCTTAGCGGTGACGAAGAGTTCTTGAGCATCCGGGGATTGAATTCGGTAATCCCAATTAATCCGCACCCCTTCCATTTGGGTCATGCGCGCTTTGACGATCGCTTGCATTCCCATCCGAATTTGACGGTGATAGCGAATAGATAATTCAACGACAGGCAGATCGCACCCCAACGCCACCAGGTCTTCAAAATTAATGCCGAGCGATCGCAAACACTCTACCCGTGCTTCTTCCATCCAGGTAAGATACGACCCATGCCAAACCACACCAGCATAGTCAGTATGGTGAGGATGAGCCTGGACGGGGTAATCAAACCAATTCTCGTTGGGAATTGGGGATACGGGTTCGATCGCGCTCGTTGCAGGAAGTTGAGGTTGCATGGTTGTCCAAAAGCAGGTCAAGATTCCTATTCGAGTGTAAGCATTAATGGTCGTCAGAATAAGTTGGGAATACCGCCATTGTCAGGGGAGATATCAGGGTAGGTTCTGCACCCATACTTTTCAGTTAACGCTCTAAAACCTAATTTATGGTGAAAGCGATTGGCTTTGCTGCTTGCTTTCACCATAAATTAGGTTCTGCACCTCTGCTATCATGCTGAGTTCCCTGAGCGTTGAGTTTAATTGAATTGTTCACACTAATTAACCAATTAAACAGAGCTATAAATTGGCAATAAGCGATTTTGGCAGACGACAATTGGCTGATTACTAAAAGTCATATTTCTACATTAAATTTTACAGAATTTGTCACAATAGCCTGATTTTCTAAGAGAGGTGCGATCGCCTCCAACCCTTACTTTAACTAGCTATTTATGCTAATAAGACTAATTCTCATTAATAAGAAATGGATGAGAGAAGCGGTACAAAAACAAACAATCTCCTCCATCAAATGCATCACCATGAGAGTTATGATTTGTGATTGAGGGATAGGTTGAAATTTGATTTATTGACCTAACTTCTGGTGATCCAGGTGTCATAAATTACTGTGGCTATTTCATCCAAAAAGTTTAGTTAAGGGGCAATCATGATAGAAAAAATTTTGCTAGCAGACTCTGGAACGGGACAAACCGAAGAGATGCTGAAGGCATTGCGGGAAATTCCGATGATCCAGAGAGCATCCATCACAATTTTGCATGTCGTCAATCCTCAGGTGACATCGGAAGGGATGACTGAGCGATGGGAAAACGGTGGCAAAATTGTGGCGAATGCCATCCAAGCCCTGAATCTTGATCCCAGCCAGGTAACTGCTATTTTGAGGGAAGGTGATCCTAAAGATGTGGTGTGTCGGGTTGCGGATGAAGTAGATGCCGACCTGATCATTATGGGGTCGCGAGGGCTGAAGCGGCTCCAGTCAATTTTAGAAAATTCGGTCAGCCAATATGTCTTTCAGTTGGCATCTCGCCCCATGCTGCTGGTTAAAGACGACATCTACGTCAAGAAAATCAATCGCATCATGGTCGCCGTGGATAAATCTGACGCGGCCAAGGAAACTGCTAATTTAGCCATCACCTTTTTGCGGGATGTTAAAGGCGGGCAGTTGGTTCTGGTTCACGCCAACCCGGAAATGAAGTTAAAGCCCGGTGAAATTGCTGCAAATGCTGAAGAAGATCCCGTGTTGGTGCCGATCGCCGCAGAAGCTAAGCGGCAGGGCGTGAGCTATCGCTGTGTGGCTCCTGAAGGCAAACCAGGTGAGCGGATCTGTCAACTGGCCGATGACCTGAACGTGGATCTGCTTATGCTAGGCTCGCCAGAACGTCGTCCTTCGATTGCCAAAGGTCTTCCTGACCTAGATCGGCTGTTGGGACAATCGCTGTCTGATTACGTGCGTGTCTATGCCAACTGTCCGGTGATGTTGGTGCGGACTCCAGGTTAATTTCGTCTTGTCTTGACGCCACGATTCTATCCCCCACGGAATTCCTTGTAAAAACGGGCATTTAACGAACGTGCAAAAGGTATCCCGCGCGACGCGAGGGGTACCTTTTGCACATTTCATCTGCGCATCGTGCGGCTGAAATGGCGCTATCAAATTCATGTTGTAAAACCTGTAGTATGATGGGGCGCGGTGCAACTCACTGGATCTCTTTATCGTATGCGTTTTCAACAAAGTGATAGATGCACTGCACTGTTAACTGAGGGAAAGCCAGGAGTAACCACGTTTTCTGAGAAATTCTTTGAAATGTCTGCAATGGACAACACAGGGGACAACCCATTAGACGGTCATCTAAAGAAACAACGTGCACCAATGAATCGCACGATTACGTTAACAGAAGGCGATAGGAATCGGCTCCGTTCTCGTATCATTAAAACCGACTTTGATAGCCATTTATCGGAACAGATTCAATCCCGTTTATTGAAAGGATCTGATCAATCTTTAGCCGTTACAATTCAGGGAGATTCGATGGCGATCGCCCCTCTTCTTCCTCAACAATTCATTGATTTATTAATCCTTGATCCGCCTTATAACTTGAGCAAAGATTTTAACGGCTATAAATTTTCAAAACAAACCGTTGATGCTTATACGGCATGGCTGAATGACGCAATTGTTGGATTCAAACCATTATTAAAAAACACCGCTTCCGTTTATATCTGCGGCGATTGGCTTACCTCTGTCTCCATTTTTACCGTTGCGTCGGCCCATTTCACCGTTCGCAATCGCATTACCTGGGAACGCGAAAAAGGTAGAGGGGCGAGGGCAAACTGGAAGAATTCCAGTGAAGATATTTGGTTTTGTACTGTTTCAGAACACTACACGTTTAATACAGATGCGGTCAAACTGCGTCGTCGGGTATTAGCGCCATACCGTCATCAAGACGGCACCCCAAAAGATTGGACAACCACTCAAGTTGGCAACTTTAGAGATACACATCCATCTAACTTGTGGACAGATATTACGATTCCGTTTTGGTCGATGCCCGAAAACACGGATCATCCCACTCAAAAAAGTGAAAAACTGATCGCAAAACTCATGCTCGCCAGCACCAATCCGGGTGATGTGGTTCTTGATCCATTTGTAGGCAGTGGAACGTCTGCCGCCGTTGCTCAAAAACTGGGACGAAAATGCATTGGTATTGAGCAAAACGAAGATTATTGTCTACTGACAGAGCGACGACTGGAGCTAGCTCAAACGAATTCAGCGATTCAAGGGCTATCGGATGGTGTGTTTTGGGAACGCAATACGCTGATGTTGCAGCAACGACAGATGGATTCACGTTAAGGATCGTGCATTTAATAGAACTTTAAACTTAATTTTTGAAAGTGCAGCTCTGCCGCACTTTCAAAAATTAGAAAATCGGTTTTAATTTGTTCGCGATCCTAAGAATAGGTCGCTTCATACAAAACGGGTTGATGCTGCTTGCGACTGGCTAGGAAAAACTCCGTTCGCAATTCTCCTAATTGCAGCAGATCGCCATCTCTCAACGTGCGTCGCTCTCTCGGAGCAATTCGACGACGATTCACAAAGGTTCCATTGCGGCTGCCGACGTCTGTAATATAAAACCCGTCAATCGGATGGTATCCAATTACCGCGTGACAGCGCGACACCGAAAATTCTGGAATGGTAATGGCACAGGTGGGCGATCGCCCAATCAGCCAGGTAGAGGCCGTTCCAATCAACAGCGATTCCCAGTTCTGGTTGAGATTCGTCATCAGAAACGTTGTTTGTCCGGTAACGACCGCTTGAATATAAAACGACGTCATCTGACAGCGATGAGAGGCTCTGAGGGCATGATTGATAATATCGAGTACTTCGTTGCGGTTGAAGTTGCAGTCTTCTAAAAGGGCACCCGTAATATGTGGATAGCGTTCTAAAAAATGGATGGAATTATCACCAGAAGCACTGGAGGCATTGAAGTGTGACATGGCATTCAGGTTCTTTCTGCTGAAAACGAACGGTTAATCAATCCTTGGACCTGTTCATTGAGAGTCAATCCATTGCCCGTGCTCAACATTCAGCATTCAAATCTTGCTGCTTTCACGGATAAACCTTGCTCTGAGCGCTACCGTTAGCCAATATTCACACCCAAATTCATCTCGTCAGCGTCAGGCTGCCAAGCGGTGACAGTATGCGTAATCTTGCATTCAAAATTGGGGAAATAAACCTGTTTGATGAAGGGCGGATCAAAAAGTAGCGTGAACCTGTAACTGCCCCTGATTAGACCTACTGGCATTGCTGATAAGCAGTTAGACATAATTAATATTCCAAAGGGCGCGGCACACGTCCTTTAGGGTTTTGTATTTAATTGTGTCTATGTACGTATAGAGATACGAACTAGCTTTAAACCTGACTGTAGAGTATCAGCCGTGTTGAGGTGAGGAATTTACTGACTCAAACCGATTGAGGGCGCACCCGCGTACCCAACCCATAACGTGACCGTCTTTATGGGATAATTGAGGAAGATTAAAAGCCATCGAGCAGGTTTTAGCAATCCATTTTTTGCAGGAGTTCATCAAAACTTCAAAAAAATCCCCTAAAGTAGAAAATTCTTTGAAGTTTTGATGAATTTGACTTTCAGTATATCTACAGCTTTCCTTTAACCAGATGATTAGTGTGTAGATTCAACGTCGTTTGAGAGTATCTTTGAATCTGAAAGAGAGCTTGAAATCTGAGCATAGAGAGCCAGTGTTAATACGCTTCTTACTCAAATTCAAGATTCCGTTTCATCTGCTATTCAAGCCTTTGATTCTGCCATAAACATTCTCTTTATTCTTTTGAAGAACCATTTCTAACTCGGGTTTTGACAACGCATTCTGTTTAGAAAATATGCCGTGCGTTATATTGTCCTGATCAAATCGCAAAATAGAAGCTTAATGGCCAGAGAGGATAGCAGAAACAGGTTCTCTTGATTCTGTGTTTTAGGAGGGCTACGTTTTAGATGCGCTAAATTGATGGGGGCGATCGCATCAAACTCGTGGGCATTTCTAGATAGCACCTTCAATAATTCTCAATTCTTGAGAACAAAGAACATGACGTTACTGAACTCTTTGTTACTAAGAATCGGACGTTGTCAACGCTACATTCCTTAATTTTTCTGGGAAAAACCTTACATAAAATTGTTAAGACCTTGTCCTCATTTTCAAGGAAAATTAAACTGAGAAACATCAGCTCAGTGTTTCACGAAAAGCATATTTGTTTAATTTTTGTTGCGTTGAACCCATCATGAAATCTTATCTGGCTGCTGCGGTGCAGATGAATAGTGTGCCTGACTTACAGAAAAATTTAGCTCAGGCCGAAGATTTAATTGACCTTGCGGTAAGGCAAGGAGCGGAATTAATTGGTCTGCCCGAAAACTTTTCCTTTTTAGGCGATGAAACTGCCAAGATGCAGCAAGCGGATAGCATTGCTCAAGCCAGTGAAAAGTTTCTCCGAACGATGGCGCAGCGCTACCAGGTGACATTGCTGGGAGGTGGGTTTCCAGTTCCGACCGAAACGGGGAAGGTGCGCAATACCGCGCTGCTGGTTGGCCCGGAGGGGGAAGACCTGTCTCGCTATGAAAAGGTTCACTTATTTGACGTGAATCTGCCTGATGGCAATACCTATCGAGAATCTGAGACGGTTTTGGCTGGGATGCAGTTGCCGCCCATCTATCCCTCTAAGGAATACGGCAATATCGGGCTGTCGGTTTGCTACGACGTGCGGTTTCCTGAACTTTATCGTCATCTGTCGCAGATGGGGGCAGAGGTGCTGTTCATTCCGGCAGCGTTTACGGCGTATACCGGAAAAGATCATTGGCAGGTGCTCTTGCAAGCGCGGGCGATCGAAAATACCTGCTATGTCATCGCACCTGCCCAAACGGGTCGCCACAATTCACTGCGACAGTCCCACGGTCATGCTGTCATTATTGACCCCTGGGGAGTGGTGCTAGCCGATGCAGGCGATAAACCGGGACTGGCGATCGCCTCCATTGAGCCATCTCGCATTGAGCAAGTGCGCCGTCAAATGCCCTCACTGCAACACCGCGTGTTTGTTTAACGTGAATTCGACAAACGGGCTTTTAGGAGAGTTGCGCGTCGCGCAACTCTCCTAAAAGCCCAATTTTGTCTGCACGTCGCACACACGAAATTGGGCTACCGAGTTCACGTTAAATAGGGGTTTGTTGTTCTAGCTATTAAACTCATGCAGTCGGTCTATCCTCATCCTGTAAAGAAACATGTACATTAGACAGGATGAGTTCTGGCGATCGCATGGCTGATCCAA
>DATNPS010000393.1:0-17837 GCA_036703095.1 Crinalium sp.
CCCAAAACCCGCAATTGAAGCGAGGCAAGTTCGCCGCAGGCGAACTTGCCTCGCTTCAATTTGCATACTGAGAATTGCTGTGCAAGGATAATCGCTAGATAATTCCTTGAATAAATCTATACATCACAATGATCTCATTGAAATCTTCGATGAAACCTTTGTTGGGGGTTACTGGAAGTTTGTTGACCACCTTGCTGGTCGCAGCACCTTCCCTCAGTGCGACCCTTTCGTTGACGACGACACGCGCAGACTTTGGCAGCAATGATGTGCTGGACTGGGCCAAATTGGGATCTGTTGTTCCACCCATCCCCTTTAAAGTTTTGCCCTTCTCCTTTGTAGCCACCTCCGCCGATGGGCTAAACGTTGACGTCAATATTCCGCCCCCCAGTCAACCTGGCATTACCCCACCCCTGTTGTTTCAGACAACGGCTACCGGAATTCCAACGAATTTTGCGGCTGGAGATTTTGTTCTGTTTACCGGGCTACTGCCTGGCCAGTTTCCAGGCCCTGGCAATTCGGGGCCACTGACGCTAACGTTTGAGACTCCCGTTACGGGTGCAGGAACCCAAATCGCTGTGGATGATACGTTACAGTTTGTCGCGTCGGTTTCTGCCTTTGACGCACAGAACAAGCTATTGGGCAGTTTCTCTGCACCGGGTTCTTCTTCCCTCGCGCTGGACAATTCTGCTTTGTTTCTGGGTGTTCTGAGCGATACGGCCAATATTTCGCGGCTGGAATTTAGCACGTCCGTTCCTAATCGTGCGATCGGAATCAATGCGCTCAGCATTCGGACGACGGCTGTCCCTGAACCGGGGAGTGTCGCGGCACTGCTCCTGACAGGAATTGGGCTGGGTGTGACGAAACGCAAGAGAGTATTGAAGAGGACTATCTAACGCCCCAGAAATTTTTGAGAAAAGCGCGGCATCGTCGCGCTTTTCTCAAAAATTTTGGGAATTAAACGTGTCCAGCAAAGGGCAGATGCGGCTTGGACGATTTTAGGACGGCACCTGAAATAGGTTGATAGTATAGCGTTCGCCAACTGTATGCACTCCCTCGACCACCAAATTGCTGATGACTACCAATCAATCTGGCAAGCCGCAAATCGCATTAATTGGAAGATTGAGGATTTGATCGGAGAGCATAAGCATCTGAACTTTACGCGACCCTTCTTACCGGAAGCGTTGGCTGGGGTCAGTGCAATTTCGTGTCTGACAGATGCTGAAAAACTCAGGCTCAACCAAATTCGGGGCAATAGCTATCTCTATATTTTTGGCCTGTGTGAGGAATTTATCCTACCTTCGATCATTGAGTATATCAGCCAGGTTCAACGGAACGATCTGTATGCAACTCAGGCGTTTCTGCATTTTGCGGAGGAGGAGAGCAAACACATCCTGCTGTTTCGGCAGTTTGCAGCAGAGTTTGAACGAGGGTTTGGTACACCCTGTGAGTGCATTGGGCCACGTCAGGAAATCTGCGATCGCATTCTCAACTACCATCCCTTAGCGGTAGCCCTTACTACGCTGCATATTGAATGGATGACGCAACGCCATTATCTAGAGAGCGTCCGCGATACTCAGGGATTAGATGCTCAGTTTTGCTGTCTGCTGCGATATCACTGGCTAGAGGAAGCCCAGCACGCCAAATTGGATACTCTGATGGTGCAGGATATTGCTCAGCACTTATCCCAGCAGGACATAGAAGAGGCAATTTCTGACTATTTCACGATTATTGATTTATTGGATCAGATCTTTCAAAAGCAGGTGCAGCTAGACATTGAAAGCTTGTCTAGAGCTGTAAATCGACCGTTTTCGGATGCCGAACGAGCCGACATTCAAGCGATTCAAACTCAGTCTTATCGATGGACATTTTTGTGGTCAGGCATGACGCATCGAAATGTCGGACGAACATTCGGTGCGATTTGTCCATCCAGCGAGACGCGATTGTCAGAGAAAGCTGGAGAGTTTGGTTAATCTCATTTTTCTGTACTTAATTTTTTATGCCCAAATCGAGTTAAGTTTCTCTATCACTCCAACTAGGTTCAAAACTGAACGTTCTAGAATTTAGTATTTCCCAACGTTACCTGTGCTCTAGCCCCCCGTGAACGCCTGTGTCTACAAGTCTCCACATCAAGCTATTTGGGGATTTTGGCCTGACCGCCAACGGCCTCCCAATTACCGGGATGAACTCAGAACGGTTGCAGGCACTGCTGGCGTTCATTTTGCTGCATCGCGACACACCCCAATCGCGACAGCAGGTTGCCGTACAGCTCTGGTCTGATGCGACGGATGCGGATGCAAAAGCCAATCTGCGACGCCGATTACATGAGTTAAAACAACTAATCCCCGATGCCGATCGCTGGTTGCGAATTGAGACTAAAACAGTTCAGTGGGTGCAGAATCCAGATTGCCGTTTGGATGTCGCGGAGTTTGAAGCGGCGATCGCCTCCATGCCGCCAACGGTGCAAGCACTGGAACAGGCCGCCAAACTCTATCAGGGGGAGTTACTACCCAGTTGCTATGACGACTGGATCGTACCCTACCGCGACCAGTTCCAACAGCGGGCGATCGCCACCCTGGAAACACTCATTACTCTACTGGCTAGCCAAAACAGCACTCGCTCTGCCATCAGCTACGCGCAACAGTTGCAGCGAATTGACCGACTCTATGAGCCTGTCTATTGCCATCTGATGCGGCTTCATGCACAGGAGGGCGATCGCGCCAGTGCGTTGCGGGTCTATCATCAGTGCATGACGCTGTTGCAAGACGAGCTGGGAGTGAATCCCAGTCCAGCCACTTGCAAGCTCTATGAAGAGTTGCTGAATCTGGAGGATATCGCTGCACCATCCAGTTGCGCGGCCGTGGCCCCAGCCCTATCGCTCAACGTTACTGCACGTCCTGACGCGAGTTCAGTTCTGGCCTCCTCCGAGCTGCCTTTGATTGGCCGAGAAGCAGAGTGGACGGTGATGCAACAGTGGATGGCCAATTGTATTACGCACGTCAGTTCAGATCTGCTGCTGCTGTTAGGCGAACCGGGCATTGGCAAAACTCGCTTGCTGGAAGAACTGGTGAGAAAAATTCAGTCTACGGGGGGCTATGTACTTTGGGGCAGGGGCTTTGAAGCCGAACTGCTGCGTCCCTACGGAGCCTGGGTAGACGCATTTCAAGCGATCGGAGCCACAGAATTTCTGCGTGAACTGAGAGATTTGGTGTTGAATGCAGACCCATCAGCCACATTGAATCGGGGACGGCTATTTGACACTGCCACTCAGTTTATGAGGCAACTGGGGGAAACAGCTCCCGTGCTGGTCGTGCTGGATGATATGCAGTGGCTAGACGAAACATCGATCGCGTTTTTGCACTACGTCGCCCGTCTGCTGAGTCACCAGCTTCCCATCTGGTTTGCCTGTGCCGCCCGCAAACGAGAGATCGAAACGAATATCGCCGCGTTCAAATTCATCCAGACGCTGCATCGAGAGCGACGAGTTCGGGTGGTGGAGGTATCTCCGCTCGATCGCCTGCAAACGATTACCCTGGCTCAAACGGTAGGGTGCAACATCGATTCTGACCAGTGTGACCAGATTTTCGTGAACAGCGGCGGCAATCCGCTCTTTGCCCTGGAGATTGCGCGTACCCAGTTGCAATCTCCGGACGTTGCCTCCAATACGCTAGAAACCTTGATTCAAGGACGATTGGTGCAACTGGATGAAGCAGCCCGAAATTTAGTCTCCTGGGCTGCTGCCTTAGGTCGGAGTTTCAATCCAACACTGCTGGCCACGATTGTAGATTTGCCACTGCTCCGTCTGTTGACTGCGATCGATCAGCTAGAACAGCATCACATTATCCGCCCCAGCAGTGCGATAGACGGTGAAACGGCCTACAACTTTGCTCACGATATTGTGCGGCAGGTGGCTTATGAGCAACTCTCTGAACCTCGACGCCAGCTAATTCATACTCATATTGCTCAGGTATTAAACGAAATATATGCTACTGCCCAAGCTAGCGCGGCCTCTCCGACCACTCAGTTGATCAACGATGTCGCGCACCATGCCGATCTGGGCAGCGACCATGAACTCGCGGCATCGGCTTCTCTGCTGGCCGCAGAACGCTGCTTGCGAGTGTTTGCCTACACAGAAGCCGCAGAACTGACGCAGCGGGGAATGCGGCACTGTCAACATTTGGAGACCACAACACGCATACGAATTCAGTTGGGATTGTTGAAAGCCTACGTTAAAGCAGGAGTTCCTAAAGAGCGGGTATCAACGCTGCAACATGATTTAAAACATCTGATTCAGGAAGCGGCAACGCTGAAGTTGAAGGATGAAGAAGCAACCGGATTGGAAGCATTGATCATTCTTAACTACGATCACGGCAATTTGAGCGAAGTGCAGCAGCATTCTCTGAGAGCGGCTGAACAGGGACGAACGGCCAGTCCCGCTACCACGATGTATATGCTGGCTCATACGGGGTCATGCTTAGCAGAGATTGGGCGAGATATTCCCCGTGCAGAGGCGCTGCTGCTGGAGGCCCAATCGATTAGCGATCGCCTGGGTTTGGAGACCAGCGATATCCCCTTTGGGTTGGGCTGTGTGCGCCGCTATCAGGGGCAGGTAGACGAGGCGCGATCGCTGCTGTGTCGAGGCTGGCAAATGGCCCAACTGGCGCAAGATCACTGGCGAGAATGCACCTGTCTGACCAATTTAGTCATGCTGGAACTAGAAACAGGACACGCTGCCCTGGCGCAGGATCATTGCAGCGAATTGATCCATGTCTCAGCGCAAATGGGAGAAGGCAGTGAAGCGCCCCATGCCGCCGCACTCGATGCTGTGACTCGCTACCTGTTGCAGGAAAAGAGGGCAGAAGAAGCGTTAGAGCGATCGCGCCAGGTGCTTAAACGAATTGACTCTCCCCGCATGTTGTCCTTTATTCAAACGATTGCGGCTGAATGGGATTTGCAGCAGGGCAATGTGAAACAGGCCATCCTGCGTGCTGAAGAAGCTCTAGACGCGGCGCAGGTTGTTGATAACCCGAGTGAGCTGGCTCTGGCCTGGGGAATGGCAATCCGGGCCACTTATCAACTCGAAAACTTGGATGTCGGAAAGCAGCAGTTTGTTGAATTAAAAACCAGATTGAAAGGGCAGCCTCTTAGTGCCCGCGCTCAGCGCTACGTCGTTCAACTGAAGCAGTTTCTGAATGGATCAACTTCCCCCAGTGACACAGGAGCCTAGCATGAAACTTGCCGTTTCACAAATGATGTTTTCGCCGCCGCTTTCAACACCTATGACCTATAACCATTGGATGCAGGTAACAGAGAGCTTGGATGGTTGTATGGAAGCCCGTAGTATCCAGTGGCTTTACTCTTTAGTCTCTGTGCAGGGCGATCGCTCCCTTTGTGTCTATCAGGTGCCTTATGTTGAGGCATTGCGGGAGGCGTATCGTGAAGGACGAATGCCAGCTCAACAGATGTGGGCAGCAGAGATGTGGGGTGAAAAAAATCCCCAGAGCTTTACCCAGGACACTTCTGTGATCATTGTAGAGTCAAATTATGACCCGCCGATCAACAAAACAATGATTGAGGCAATCAAGTATCAGAACAGGAGTTGTATGCATGAGTTGAACGTTCAATCTGCCTTTTCAGTCCTGTCATTGGATGGAACCCACTCGGCTTGTGCATTTTCTGCCTCCAGTGCTGAACAGGTGCGATCGCTTTCTCGCAAACTTGGAATACCCTTTGAGCGTGTTTGGAAAGCAACCTTGATTCGAAATCCAGTGGAGTGAATCAGTTGAAACCATGAACCCCATTTTTGTGGATAGACAACGCGAATTTTCTCAACTGAACGCACTGCTACAATCAGCCTTGGCAGGGCAAGGACAGGTTGCGTTTGTGTTAGGAGAGGCAGGGCAGGGTAAAACAGCGATGCTACAAGCATTCGCTCGGCGAGCACAGGAAACCTATGCTGATTTGCTGGTCGCCGGGGGCAATTGCAATGCCTATACGGGCATCGGAGATCCGTATCTGCCCTTCCGAGAAACTTTGGCAGAACTGGTCGGGAGTAATGGCATTCAACGGAGTGGAGGAGATGGAGGGGAGGGAGGCGATCGCCTGTCTCAATGTTTACCCATCACAGCGCAAGCCATCCTGGAACAGGGTGCGGATCTGATAGACACCTTTATCCCTGCCCAACGGTTGCTCAGTGCAGCCAGTTCAACATCAGACATGGTTCATTGGCAGAGTCAATTGCGACAGCAGTTGCAACACATCCATAACAGCAATCCTCAGCAACAAGCGCTATTTGAGCAATACACCCGTGTTTTACAAACGCTCTGTCACCATGCCCCATTACTGCTCTGGCTAGATGATTTGCAGTGGGCTGATGTAGGTTCGATGGGGTTGTTGTTTCATTTAGGACGACGGCTCAAAGGACATCGCATCTTGATCCTGGGTGCTTATCGTCCATCGGAGGTGGCGTTGGGTCGAGATGGCGAACGGCATCCGCTAGAGCCGATCGTTAATGAGTTTCAGCGTAACTTCGGCAATATTTTGTTTGACTTAAGCCAAGCAGAAGGACGACTATTCATTGATGAATTACTCGATTCTGAACCCAATCACTTTGATGATGAGTTTCGGCAAACCCTGTTTCACCAAACCGAAGGGCATCCCTTGTTTACAATCGAGCTGATGCGCGATATGCAAGAACGGGGCGATGTGATTCAAGATGACCAGGGAGCCTGGATAGCCCAGCCCGATTTAGACTGGGCCGCGTTACCCGCCCGCACAGAGGGAGCGATCGCTGAGCGAATTAATCGATTGGCACCGCCATTACAGGAATTGTTGCAAATCGCCAGTGCGATGGGAGAAGAATTTACCGCAGAAGTGATTGCACGGATTCTTAACCTTGATGAGCGCGAAATTATTCGTCAGTTGAGTCGAGAGCTGGATCAACGTCATCGGTTAGTGCAGTCGTTAGGCGTTTATCGAGAGGGTGAACTGCGATGTTCTCGTTATCGATTTCGCCATATTCTGATTCAACGCTATGTTTACTGCAACGTTGATACTGTTGAGCGAGTTTATCTGCATGAAGCGATCGCCCATGCGTTAGAGAACTTATACGAGCAACATACGGAACCGATTGCCATTCAACTGGCGCGGCATTTTAAACAAGCGGAAATGAATCCACAGGCCGTGAGGTATCTGTTGCAAGCCGGGATGCGAGCCAGACGATTATCTGCCAATGAAGAGGCGATCGCTCATTTTAACGAAGCATTGACGTTACTCTCAAACTTGCCAAATTCAATAGAACGGCTGCAACAGGAGTTAGAGATTCGCGTTGCCCTTGGCCCTGTCTTAATGATGAGTAAAGGGCAGTCTTCCCTGGACGTCATGCAGAATTACGAGCAGGCACGCTCTCTGTGTCAATGCTTGGGGCAATGTCCGGAGTTATTTCCAGCCCTATGGGGATTGTGGCGATTTCATCTCAATTTGCCTGATCTTAACCAATCTCGTGATCTGGCCAAACAACTTGTGGAATCAGTGCAAACGTCAGAAGATTTTGGGTTGCGCATAGAAGCCAATATGGCGTTAGGCACAACTCTGTTCTACATGGGAGAATTTGAACCTGCCAAAGCGTACTTTGAACATTCGCGATCGCTCTACCAGCCGCAACATCATGCGCTGTCCGATTTCTATGGCGGTTACAATCCAGACGTTTATTGTTTATCTTACAGACCGCTTTATTTATGGATGTTGGGATATCCCGATCAAGCGTTGCAATGTGATGCTGAAAACCTGAAAACAGCTTATGCATTAGATCATCCCTACAGTTTGGCATTTGCGCTATCGTATTCCATGTTGTTTCATCAATATCGCAGAGATGTAGAAACAACGCACGTGCGCACAGAAGCAACGATTGCGCTATGTACAGAACATGGTTTTCCCTTCTATCGAGCGATGGCTACCATTGTGCAAGGTTGGGTTTTGGCTCAACAAGGACTATCTGAGCAAGGATTGTGCAATCTTCACCAAGGTTTAGCTGAATACAGTGCGACTGGAGCTTCACTCGTCAAACCTTACTTTCTGGCACTGCTGGCCGCTGCCCAGGCCAAAACGGGACAAATTGATGCAGGATTGCAAACTCTGAACGACGCCCTTCCAAGGATTGAGCGCACTCAAGAATGCTTTTGGGAAGCGGAGCTATATCGCCTTAAAGGTGAGATGCTGCTCACACTAAATGATCATGAGGGAGCTGAGGCAACTGCCGAAGAATGTTTTGTGCTGGCGATCGCGATTGCTCAACAGCAGTCCGCTAAATTGCTGGAATTGAGGGCAACCGTTAGCGTGTGCAAATTATGGCAAGTCCAGGGCAAGATTGAAGCTGCGCGATCGCACCTCTCTAGGATTTACACCTGGTTCTCAGAAGGATTTGATATGTTCGATTTGCAAGACGCCAGAGGAGTATTAGAGTCATTGGGTGAAGTGCTTGAACTGCAACCCAAAGAAGTGATTCAGTCTACTTCTAGTCTTGCGCCGCAGAACTTATCTCATCAGACTATTGCCATATCTCCGCTACACGATTGTTTAACTCAGCGTGAACAAGAAATTCTTGAATTGATTGCTCAAGGGTTAAGTAATACTCAGATAAGTGAGCAGTTATTTCTGAGTCCTAAAACGGTTAAAAATCACATCACCCGAATCTTCAGCAAAATGCAGGTTAATACAAGAGCTGAAGCCATTGTACGCGCTAGAGAAACAGGTTTTGGAATTAGAACAGGACTCCAGTCCTAACTCGATAGGGTGATGGCACCCACCTGATAGGGTGATGTTCTGAGTGGTGTTTAGAACACGTAGTTATTAAAGTCGGGACTCTTGGCTCACGACGACAAAGGGAGCGATCGAGCAAGATAGAACTATGCAAGAGACATGAATTAAGCCAAAAGGTTTTAACCCTTACAGAAACAGGCTTTTAGATTGCAGGTCGGTAGGCATACTACTGATACCAATTTAAAGCAAGGGCATGACAGATGGAGAAAGGGATGCAGGAGTGGAACCCCTGTCTGGGGCGCAGCTTCCATACCCCCTTCTGTAACTAACTCTATTTAAATCGGTATTAGACAGTGCAACTTCCTTTTGTGATATGCAACGCAACACAGCAATGTCTGTGATGGAAAGTTGCTGTGTTCAGCCCGGCAGACGGTTTTCAGACGGTTTTAGGACAGCAGGCTGAATAACTTGATAACAGAGCAACCAACACACGGCTGACACCAAGAACGACTAACAGATGTTCTTAGTACAACTTCAACCACATTACTTCAAGGAGAAACAAAGATGGATATTTACGGTAAGTACTATCTAAATGATTCGCTCGGTGGCACCGACAGCTCAGATTTCATAGATGGATTGCAAGGAAATGACATTATTTCTGGTAACGGCGGTGATGACGTTATTTACGGTGGACCAGACTCTCCTATTTATGCGGGTTATACAGACGATGATTTTATTGTCGGCGATGCCGAGGGGCAGGCTGGTAACGACAGGATCACTGGTGGTTTCGGTAACGACATCATCTACGGTGACGATAATTCAGGACGCAGTAATGCTGGCGGTAATGATATTATCTACGGCGGTAAGGGCAACGACCAGATTATCGGTGGCAGTGGCAACGATAAGCTTTATGGGGGCGACGATGATGATGTCATTTACGGTGACTTCGAGCTGTTTGACTCAGGAGACGACATTATCGATGGGGGTATGGGAAACGACCAAATGATTGGCGGTTTTGGCAACGACACATACTTTGTTAATAGTAGTGGTGATGCTGTCATTGAAAGTGCCATACCAGGGAATGATGTTGTATACGCTTCCATAAACTACACCTTGCCAGAAAACGTCGAAGTCCTGAACTTGGCGTCGCCAACTGCTAATGTTGGCACAGGTAACGGCTTAGATAATTATATCTATGGCAACACGGGTGACAACGCCATTGCTGGTCAAGCAGGCAATGACTGGCTGGTTGGTGGCTTGGGTAACGACTACATTGGCGGTGGAGCAGGATTTGATACTGCTGGCTATAGCGAATATAACTTCGTATACAACGTTTCTCTCACCAGTAACGGATCGGTTAGCGTCACGGCTAGCGAAGGTACGGATTTACTGACTGGCATGGAGCGTATTCACTTCAGCAATAACGCATACTATGACATTTACACCGGAGATGGAAATAGCAACAGCCTCACTGCCAATCCCAACGTTCTGTCTTTGCTATACGGCGGTGGCGGCAACGACACGCTCAAGGGCAGCATCTATGACGATATCCTCTCTGGCAGCAGTGGCAACGATGTGCTGATTGGCGGAAACGGCAGTGATAGTCTCACAGGTGGTACAGGCGCAGATAAATTCAGATTCAACTACAAAACTGAAGGCATTGACCTGATCAAAGACTTTAATCGCAGTGAAAGCGACAAGATTCAAATTGTCAAATCGAGTTTTGGTGCGACTTCCCTGAGCCAATTTAGCTATAACAGCACGACGGGAGCCTTGTTCTTTGGGTCTACTCAATTGGCAACGCTTGAGAATAAGCCTTCTGGTTTCTCAGTTCAAAGCGATGTTGTTTTGATATAAGAGTGACTGGAGCTTAATCCAAAGCAATTAAATGGCATCTTATAGTTGTTCGACGTGATCACTACATTTCGCAATCAACCCATTCCGGATTTTCAGGATAACTGTCCAACTTGCTGTTTGAGTACTTTAGGAAAAAGCTAAACCCGTTAACCATCAAGGCTTTCATACCTCAACAGACAATTGTTTTCAGGCTAGAGCTTAAGTGACAATCTTAAGTGGCCAAATGTCCTGGACGTTTTGAGTCAAACAGGGCAAAGTGAATTTAATGAGTGCAGCGCTATGTTTCAAACGCTGCCTTCTGAAAAGACGACATGAATCAATCTGCCTTCTGTGTTCCCAAGGTGTCGCATAACGATGAATTGCATGTCGCTTAACGTAAATCTCACTTGCAGATGCAAATAAGTCTTCAAGTATCGCAATCCCTGCGATCGCCTCACTGATGCAACACTTACTGTTCAGTGATTTCGTACAGTCAAATTACAACTTTTGGAGAAATTAAAATGTCATACATTCCAGGTAATAATAATCCAAACACACTTCGTGGCACTGATGACGACGATACCATTGATGGATTTTTAGGAAATGATTACATTACGGCGGGAGGTGGTAATGACTTCATTAACGGCGGACAATATGATCCTGTAGCTGGTTTCACTGATGACGATTTGATTTACGGTGATACAAGTGCGGGCCAGGCCGGTAATGACACAGTCTTTGCGGGTTATGGTGATGATCTTGTGTATGGCGACAGCAATTTAGGTGGGGGTGGAAAAGATAGCCTCTATGGTGAATTAGGCAACGATCTTCTGTTTGGTAACGACGGCAACGATCTTCTTGATGGTGGTGACGACAATGACAAACTCTACGGTCAGGAAGGCAACGATAATCTGACTGGTGGCAAAGGGGTTGACAAACTCTACGGCGGCAACGGCAATGACTTCCTGAATGGCAGCGATTTCCCGTATGGTGATTACGCAGACGAGCTGTATGGAGGCGCTGGTGACGATACATATCAAGTAGATGCTTTAGACGTAATTGTCGAGAATGCTGGAGAAGGGATTGATACGGTCGATGCTGATGGCAACTACACGCTAAGCGCAAATATCGAAAACCTGACCCTATCCGGTTCTGCTACGACGGGGACGGGTAACTCCTTAGACAACATTATTATCGGCGACTCTGCCATTAACTACTTCCTCTATGGCGGAGCAGGCAACGATAAGGTTTCTGGCAACGATGGCAACGATAACCTGGATGGTGGTGCTGGAAATGATTATCTCTCTGGCGGTTACTACGGAGATGATTACCTGAACGGTCGTCTTGGCGCAGACACAATGGTTGGCGGCAGAGGAAACGACAAGTATGTAGTCGATAACGTGTCTGATATCGTGACCGAGAATGCGGCGGAAGGGACGGATACCGTTGTCTCTACGATTGACTATATCCTGGGAGCCAATGTCGAAAACTTGACGTTGACAGATACAGCAATCAAGGGCACGGGTAACGCTCTGGGTAACACCGTTTTGGGTACGGCTGGCAACAATATGCTCTTGGGCCAAGATGGCGACGATGTGATCAACGGTAGAGGTGGCAATGACATTCTTGTGGGCGGTAATGGCAAGGACACTCTCTACGGTGATGTAGGCGCAGACAAATTTAGATTCGAGTTTCAGTCTGAAGGAATTGACCTGATCAGAGATTTCGATCGCAGTCAAGGCGACAAGATTGAAATTATCAAATCGAGTTTTGGTGCGACGTCTCTGGGCCAATTTAGCTATAACAGCACAACAGGTGCCCTGTCCTTTGATGCTTCACCGACTGATACGATTGGGCCTGTTCAATTCGCAACACTCACGAATAAACCTGCTGGTTTCTCAGTTCAATCCGATCTTGTTTTGTCTTAAGAACGTACTGAGTTCTGTTTGAAACAATCTCATATCCACTACCTTGTACACACTACATCATTTAGGAGTTTCATCATGCAACGTTTATCTCTTGTCGTTTTATCTGTTGTTGCTATCTCTGCGATCGCCACACCTTCTTTCGCTCAATCTCAGCGGTTTGAAGATTCTCGTCAAGCCAATCTAGACAAGCAATCTCAACGCGTTGAAGATTCTCGCGAGGCTAACCTGAACAAACAATCTCAACGGATTGAAGATTCTCGTGGGGCTAATTTAGATAAACAGTCTCAGCGAGTTGAAGATTCTCGTGAAGCCAACCTGAACAAACAATCCCAACGAGTTGAAGATTCTCGCGAAGCCAATCTGAACAAGCATTAAGCCGATTACAGAGAACTGAAAATTAAGTAACAAAGGCCGATCGCACCACTCATATCTAAACAGATCTGGTGCGATCGCCTCCAATCTTCACACTCTACAAAGATGCCTTGATACCGTAATTCGTTCTATTACTCACACCGTCCACACTCATTCACCCTTATTTCTAGAGAACTCTCAGATGGCATATACATGGATCACAGGTACGATGGCAGTCTCGGAGATGAGTCGAATGCTAAGGATGCTTCATCTACAACAAGTCTACTGGCGCACTGTATTTTGACGTTGACGGTATTGGCGGACAAGCTCAAATTCAGTTTGTCAAGCTATTGACGGGTTTAGCGCTGACAAACCAAAACATCCATGTAGATTAATCCAACAACAATATTCAAGGATGATAGTTGGACGGTTTTAGGACGGTGAACTGAATATCTTGATAACAGAACAAAGAAAAACAGTTGCTGTGGTCTAGTTCCCCTCATGATAACTAGTTTTCCTACGCATCTAGAGAAACTAGTTTGAACCAAGTTTTATTCTTCAAGTATAGGAGATTATTGCAATGTAGCTGAGATAGAAGATGCTTATAACCAAAGTTGTAGTTTGAAGGATATCTAATCTTCCCTCATCTGCTTAGAAACAAGATGATTCAGCAACTACAGCGAATTCTTACCTAACTCTAGTTCAAGAAATTACTTTCACACAAAAGGAGATCACCATGTATAAGTACATGATTGAGCGAACTATTCCCGGAGCTGCCGCCTTGTCTGACAAGGACTTGCAATCCATTTCTCAACAGTCTTGTGATGTTTTAGAACAACTTGGCAACGAGATTCAATGGGTGCAAAGCTATGTTGCAGGCGATAAGTTTTACTGCGTATACTACGCCGCCAACGAAGATCTGATTCGAGAACATGCTCGAGCGGGAAATTTCCAGTTGATCTGATCTCACAAGTAAAAACGATCGTTGATCCAACATCAGCAGAGGCTTAAGCATCTAAGTCACTAAGATAGGATTTACACAAAGCTCGAAGTATTTACCTAAGTAGATCACCAGAATTAAACAACGTTATAAAAACCGGGGGCACACCTCCGAGGCACTTCCCCGGTTTTTAATTACGATCATCTACTTAATACCTTTTACACGTTGACCACAAACTTTAACTTGCAGAAACGTACTTCATGGCAATTACAATACAAGGCTCTTTTACGTATGATGGTTTTGAAGATATCATCGGTATTGGCAGCAACGGCATCGATATGCAAACCTCTGGAAGCGGTAACGATACCCTCACTGGCAATGACGGTAGTGATGTTTTAAATGGTCGCGATGGCAATGACTCCCTGGATGGTGGGGAAGGCAACGATCGCCTTTACGGTGGCAATGGTAACGACACCGTAGTGGGAGGAAACGGTGACGATAACTTGCAGGGCGATGCAGGCGATGATCTTCTCAATGGCGGTGACGGCATTGATTACTTGTTGGGTGGCGATGGCAATGATACCCTGCTCGGTGGTAGCGGGAACGATTCTCTTTACGGTGAACTTGGAGACGACGTGCTCTATGGCGGCGATGGCAACGACGTTATCAGCGATGGGGATGGCAACAACTTCCTTTATGGTGGAAATGGCGATGATATCCTGACGAGTAGCGCAGATAACGGCAACCTCTTTGGTGAGGATGGCAATGACCGGCTCAATGGCAACTCTGGCAACGACAACCTGAATGGCGGTGCTGGGAATGACGACTTGAGAGGCGGCAGTGATGACGATACTCTCCTTGGCGAAGCTGGCGATGATAACCTTTACGGCGGTGCTGGCAACGATATCCTCACGGGTGGAGATGGCAATGACTATCTAAATGGCTATGGTACGGTTGGATTGAATGGGCCTGGAGTCGATGTGCTAATTGGAGGAGCGGGGTTTAACACCTTTGTGCTTGGTGAACAGGGGCAAGCATTTTATACCGAAGCAGGCGACAACTATGCCATCATTCAAGATTGGAGCCCCTCCTTCGATTATCCAACATTAGTTGCTGTGGAATCCGATCACATCCAGCTCGCTGGTGCTGCCAATCAATACAAAGTTGAATTCACCAGTGTTAGCGGCATTGGTAGCGATGCTCAAGATACCGAAATCTTCTACCAAGTCAATAACGATTGGAAACGAATTGGTATCATTCAAGACTCAACGAATTTCAACTTCAGCCGTGATGCTGTATTTGTTTAGTTCAAGTTTGTACTCGCGAGTGTTTTCTAATTGAGGAGAACGATCGCTGCTTAGGCTCTGCTTGCTGAAGAGCGATCGCTTTTCTTCTTAACCTCTAGATTCAAGTTCTCACTCTAGTTTGTTAAGCCTTTTGCCTGTTCTCACTGTCTGATAGCAGATGTATTGAGCTTAAGAGAAACAGAGGTTCTGTTCCCTTTTAACTATCCAATCTTTGAGCAGAAAAATGAGCAAATTTTTTGTTTACACTGAGATGCAACTGTCTGTACCTTTTGATCAAGCTTCTTGGCGTGAACTCACTCCAATCTTGAAAGCACAAAAAGGGCTTCAGAACAAGACGTGGTTGAGTGGTGTACAAAACAATTCCATAGGCGGTTTTTACGAGTTCGACTCACTTGAAAACGCTCAAGCGTTTGCCTACAGCTATTTCCCGACAGAAGCTCAAAAAAATGGAGCAGCTTTTACGACCCGGATTTTTGATGGTAATGTCACCGAGGAAGCTAGTCGTTTCTTGAATTCGCCTTATTACACGTAAGCTTTTTGTCTAATTTCAACAATCTGGTAGACATTATGTTTAGGAATTTAAGGCTTAGTAAAAAGTTCAATGTGCTTTTGCTAGCAGTTTTTGTCGGGGCTGTAATCTTGAGCGGTGTTGCATTTTCGACGATCCTGACCCGTAACGCTGAGGCTCAGGTGACTGAAAAAGCAAACTTATTACTCCAAACCATGTTAGCTGTACGCCAATATACTGGTGAACAGGTGAATCCTGAACTGATAGGCCGTTTACAGACAGAATCAGAATTTTTGCCTCAAATTGTCCCGGGCTATTCTGCCCGTGAGGTCATGGAAAATCTACGGAGTGAACCAGCCTATCAGGAATTCTTTTACAAGGAAGCAACGCTCAACCCCACCAATCTGCGTGACAAAGCAGATGCGTTTGAAACTGAACTGGTTGAGAAATTTCGCGACACTCCATCTCTCAAGGAACTGACGGGATATCGCAACTTTCCATCTGGTGATCTGTTTTACATCGCCCGTCCGATTGTTGTTTCGAACAAAAGTTGCTTAACCTGTCATAGTACTCCTGAAGCAGCACCCAAGAGTCAGATCGCAGCCTACGGCAACTCTACTGGATTTGGCTGGGAACTTAATTCTATTGTTGGAGCACAGGTGATCTCAGTCCCAGCAAGCGGTGTAATGAGTAACGCTCAGAAAGCTTCGGTACTACTGGTTAGTATTGTTGCAGCAGCGTTTGCCTTCATCATTTTAGTAATTAACCTTTTGCTAAAACGGGTAGTGATTCGTCCACTAAATCAAATGGCGATCGTTGCTAATGAAGTTAGCATCGGAAATATAAAGGCAGCAGAATTTAGCCACAATACTAACGATGAAATTGGCAGACTTGCTACAGCATTTAATCGCATGAATACTAGCTTGTTGATCGCAATGGATATGCTCAAGTATGAAGAGTAATGCGATCGCAAATATACCCGTAGTCATTTAACGTAGGACGAGGGGCAGGGGTAGAGCCATTGGCTGGAGGCGAAACTCCTACTTCACCCAGGGTTTCAATGCCCTAAACAAGGTGGCGACAGCTATATCAGAGCAACATCCATTCCCGTTTTTTGGAACGTTCTTGCTGAATATGAACGCCTCGATTTAAACGTTTGCTTTTGGCACAGCGTGTGTTTCCTGATTGATTGGCAAAGCATGTCGAGTTAACACTTGACAGAAATGGATGACTTATTTCTATACACCTCATTGGAGCAACCAAATGACAACTCAACCAATTCGAACCGTAAATCAGAACAAGGCTGGCAGACTCGTCGCTTTTATTTATGGTCTTGTGTGTTACATAATTTTCTTCATTACGTTCCTATATGCGATCGGGTTTGTTGGCAATTTTGTCGTACCAAAATCCATTGATTCTGCACCTATTATCCCGTTAGGATACGCCCTTTTAGTGAATATTGGATTACTTGGACTTTTTGGGCTTCAGCATAGTGCAATGGCACGACAAGAATTCAAGACATGGTGGACTACAATCGTTCCAAAACCAGTTGAACGCAGTACCTATGTCTTATTCTCTAGCCTTTGTCTGATTACGCTGTTTTACTTTTGGCAACCACTCGGTATCACCATTTGGACTGTGGATCATCCTATTTTTCGTAATCTCCTTTACGCCTTCTTTGGATTTGGTTGGCTACTCGTATTAGCATCCACATTTCTGATCAACCACTTTGATCTCTTTGGATTACGCCAGGTTTATCTCTATCTACGTGGCAAAGACTATACTCCCCTCAATTTTGTCACGCCTGGCCCTTACAACTATGTTCGTCACCCTCTCTATGTCGGTTGGTTGTTTGCATTCTGGTCAACGCCAACTATGACACTTGCCCATCTCGTGTTTGCGGTGGTTACAACAGCTTATATCCTGGTCGCTATTCAGTTAGAAGAACGGGACTTGGTCAGAGTTCATGGAGAATCTTATGTTGAATACCGACAGCGTGTTCCTATGCTGATTCCATTTATGCGAAGTAAAGTTTGAGCAAAATAACAGTTTGAACGTTCTGTGGAGGCATTCTATAGAATGCCTCCACAGCTTTAAAGATGAGGTCTAGAGGAGAACTGAATGACTATGAACGAGTATGATTGATAAGTTTTATACAGTTCCCTGACCTTATTCTCAAGGAGCCTTGCTACTAATAGATTCATGAGATATCGCCG